>DUGQ01000027.1 GCA_013331315.1 Thermoplasmata archaeon | reverse complement strand
CCTGGTCCTGAACTCGTCAGCGACCCCGATGTCAGAGCACACGGTCTTGATGGCCTTCTGGGTGGCGATTATGGCCTTCCCGATCTCGCTCGCGTACGGCCGGGCCTCCTCGGACAACTTGACGATCGCGATCGAACCCAGCACGTCATACGATGAAGGGAGGTGCTGTCTGAGGTCGTCCGGTAACGCGACGAGGACACGGTAGTCCTTGATCTGCTCCTCCGCCTCCTGGAAATCCTTCGTCTCAACCGGGTATCCCACATCCACCCGTTGGGTGACTGGCAGGTAGACGTTCCTGGAATCCGAACGTATCTGGAGGTCCCTTCTGAGAATGCCTTTTGACATGAGCCGCTGCCTGACTGGCTCGGCCTTCTTCTTGGGGGCGATGACACAAAGGGATTTCATTCACTGGGAAATCTGCTTCGGGATAGATAAGTATGGGGTACACTCGCCGACAGAAGAGTACAATTACCTCTGCCAGCCATGCCGTCGTGGTCTCGATGCCCAAAGGATTGAAAGGAAGGCTGGCGCTCGTAGGGCTGGGGTTGCACGACGACAGAGACGTCACTGCCCGCGGACTAGACGAGATCGCGGACGCGGACATAGTGTTCTCGGAATCCTACACATCGAGGCTCAGCGAAGGTTCCGTATCCAGACTCTCCGAGAGGCTCGGGAAGGAGATACGATTCCTTGACAGGACAGCGGTCGAGGACGCCTCCGTCATACTCGATGCCTGCGACGGCCACAGAGTTGTCCTCCTGGTCGCTGGCGACCCTCTCACGGCCACGACCCACGTCGACCTCCGGCTTCGTGCGGCCCGCGGTTCCATAGAGACGGTCGTCGTCCACGCCCCATCGGTGCTCACCGCCGTGCCGGGGGCGCTCGGCCTCCAGCATTACAAGTTCGGCCGCACAACGACCTTGCCATATCCCCAGGAGGGGTACCTCCCCACGAGCCCCTGCGAGATGGTGCTCGAGAACCTTGCTAGAGGTCTGCATACGCTCGTCCTCCTAGACATCGATGCCGAGAACGAGAGATACATGTCGGCGAACGAGGGCATGCGCTTGCTTCTGGAGATGGCCAGGAAGATGGACGCTCCTGCCCGTGCGATATCCGACGATACGCTCGTATGTGTAGTGGCAAGAGCGGGCGCCCCCGACTGCGTCGTCTCCGCTGGAAAGCTCGGCGAGATGAGACTTCGCGACTTCGGGCCGCCGTTGCACACGATCGTGATTCCCGGAAAGCTCCACTTCATGGAGAGGGACGCTCTCGAGACCTTCGCAGGAGCAGTGGGCCTCCGAGAATGATGGACGCTCTGGGAACATATGGGGTGAATGACCACCGCCTTACGAATTGCGTCAGACCGTGTCGAAAGGAACGGCTGGAACCGCTGACAGAGCGCATCCTGATGATGCGGGATTCGTTGTTTGCCAGCAAGGGTTAACTAGGGGTGACAATTTAGACGTCCCTAAGGTGAAACCTACCATGAAGCCGAGAACGATGAACTTCTCGCGAGACTGGAAGAAGCTCAACGACCGGATGTTCGCGACGATCCGGATACACAGGGGAGACCTCAAGTTCTCCCCGGATGAGACCGTGGAGGTCGTCAGTCCGAAGAAGAAGTTCCGGGCGCGAGTGCTGCTCGCCTGCAACTGGAAGCTCAGGGATTTGCCCCTCAGCTTCCTGGAGTACGACCTCGAGGCGGCCGCCGGAGAGACTCGACAGGCCTTGATGAACAAGCTGGGCAAGCTGTACAAGTTCTCCGAACAGCCCAAGCCGACGGACAATGTCACGGTCTACTTCCTCGAGAAGCAGTGACGCTGATACGACCGGCGATGAAACCCGAATCAGCCCACCTCTCGCGAGGCGTGCGGTGGGCACCCTGATTTCTTGAGACGGACAGGCGCTGATGAGACCACAGGCTCAGGACTCGGGCCCAAGGGTGTGGACCTCATATCGCCCGCAGCACGGGTTGGTCGGACACACGTGGGCCTCCAACCGCGACAGGTCGAAGATGACCGAGAATATCGTCGAGTACCTTTCCTCCGGGCCAGGGTTGTCGGGCAAGTGGCAACATATGGACCGTGGATAGTTGAAGTGATCCTCGAGGACCGTCTTCATCACGTTGACCGAGAGCTCGCCCAGGTTCTGCCTGACAAGCCTCCGAGCCCTGTGATACCGGACAAGGGTGGAAGGAGCTGTTCCTGGAGAGCGTCCGCCGCCGGATGAGAACAAGGTCTCGTGGTCTCTCATCCTGTCAGAGACATAGTGGTTCGTGTGGACCAGCCATCCCTCGTCCGCGGGTATCAACTCATAATCCGTGGCAGACCCCTCGACGCAGTACATCTCGCCTGTCCTGTGGCATAGGTTGTGGTTGTAGCTCGAGGCGCGCTTCTCGGGGAACGCCGCCTGGAGGACCTCCCCCATCGTCCTGGATCCGAGGATCCTCCTGGAGTTGAACATCTTGGGTACGCCGACTCTCATGTCGTCCGGGTAAAGCGAGTTCCCGGTGAAACTGAATCCTTCCTCGTTCATTCCGCAGTCCATCTCGGCGCCGCAGAGCGACATGGCCATGAAGCGTGGGCCCTTCGTAGGTCTCGCCCTGATCAGGACCACGTGTCCAGCGTAATCGACATCCCAGTCCTCGGTGTGAGCCGAGAGGACCGACCCGTCCGAGGTCGCCTCCCCGTTCGCTAGTACGTCCGTGCAGAATCCTCTCTCGTCCAGGCAGAAATGGACGAAGAGGTCCTCGAACTTCAGACCGGCTCCTTCGGAGTAACCCTTGAGGAACTCGACGTACTCGGGATCGAAGGCCTCCGCATAAGGCAGGAACTTGGCGGAGATGGCCCGACCCTTCGCTAGATCCATGTTGCGCAACTTCAGCTTGGCCCTAAGCGCGGTCATCATCCCCTTGGCGAGGTCGGCGCACTCACCGCCAAGCTCGGCACCCATCGCATCAAATGTCCCAGAGACATCGATGACCCTCAGCTCAGTCCTGTCGCCCAAAGAAGTCAACTCCCGTGCCGCGGCCGATTGCCCTGGAAGGGCATAATCCTTTTCGTGACCAGAACAGGCTGGGGAATCAGAAAATGAAAGAATGACTAAAGGGTTTAGAGTCCGGTCCCGGCCGAGTCGCTCGCTCACGCCTCGACGGGCGCCGCTACGAGCTCGATGGTTATCGTCCCGTCAAGGACGGCTTCGAGAAGCTCGAGCGCTTCCTGGGCGATGCCGCAGTCCGCGTCGCAGAGAGCTGAGACGGCCTTGCTGACCCGGCCGTTGTCGAGCAACGAACGGACAGCACCTTCCGTGGCGGCGTTCTCAGCCTGCCACTCGTCCTCCCACGACTCGAGCAGCGGGATCAGTTCGCCCCATTCACCCGTGCTCCGGAGCTGTGCGGACAAGCTCCAAGCCCTTCCGCTGATGTAGGGCTCAAGAGCCTCGCCTACCTCCTCCGGCTGGAGGAGCATGCCGTTGTGGATCGGGACATAGGGCGCCCACGCGGGGTTGTTTATGGCCATCCACATGACGGACAAGTACTCAGGGTACTCGGGGTCAGTCGTGAAGACCGAGGAACTCACAGTTCTCGCGTTGCATATCGAGAAGCCCGGCCATCCGCCTACCCAGCACTCTTCGGGAATCTCCGGGTGGGCGTCGGTCACCTCGTTCGGGGAGCCGACTCCCCAGTTCTCCAAGTCTCTGCAGAACTGCTGAATCAGGTCCACGTCAAGCACGGGGTTCTCCGCGAGGAGCTCGAGCCCTCTGTCGTACCTCGCGTACGACGGAGTCCACATGTATCCGAACCCGTCCTCGATCACGGCTGTGAAGAACGGCTCCAGGACGTAGTGGTTGGTGTGAACGGCGACGCCGTCCTCCACCAGCTGGACAGCGACATCGTTCCCGTATGTCACGGCGTACATTGTCGGGATAGACTCCACGAACGCTGCCACGTTGACGTCGGATATTCCGAACGTCGCGCCCTCTCTCTTCGGGACATCGTCGATGAACGCGATTGCCTCGCTCACGTCCGCGCAGCTCTCCATGACCAGCTGGTTCACGATGAACGGCGCGTACCCCGACTCATCGTACTCCGGGACGGGCATCCATGTGTGGCCGATCGCGAGACCCATCTCGTTTATCCCCTGTGCGATTCCCAACGCGCCTGCCGACATCATCCCGAAGAACCTGTAGCCGTCCAAGGGCTCGACAATGAGCAGCACCTGTATGTTGTTCAGGTCCCTGTTCTTCGAGGACATCGCGCTGCCGGTGGCCGACCCTGAGCCAGCTGCCGCGAAGTTGGTGCAAGCACGCTGCTCGCTGCCACCGTCGTTGTAGACGTTGAGTACCAGCAGGTCGCCGTAGGACACGCCGGAGGTCTCGGACATTCCCTCGAGCTCTTCAATCATGTCGTCGGACATGTGCTGCTCCGCTGCGAGAGCCGTCGAAAGTATCTCGTCGACGTCCATGCCCTCAGAGGCGGCCCAGTCCCAGACCTGACCGACATTCTCGGATATCGCGTCCTTCGCGTACTGTCCATACTGCATTCCCATCTCCCTAGGCGTGCCGCTCAGATACAGAACGAGAGTGTCGCCCGACTTGGCGCCACCGCCATCGTTCTTGGCTGCGAGCGGGACCGAGAGAGCCGCGACCGCCAGCACTGTCATGACCAGCACGGCGGATACCATCCGTGTTTTCATCTCTTAATCTCCCCTCCAACACATTAGTCTGTTAACCGGGGCTGTGCAGCCGGGAAAAGAACTCTACTGACTCCCCCGATTCCCATGACTCGCGACGATTATGAGAGTCATCGTAAAAAGGTGTTTTGGTACGAGCTTCGTGGATTCCTACAGGCTCTTCCAGCAGACGGCGGCGACCACTTACGAATGTAAGCACGAAAGGTGATAGGCAAGGCGTCTCAGACGCGGAGTTCCGGGGGACGGCACAGCACGACGCTGAGACGGATCTTGTCGCCGAGCGTGGGGTCGGAGTAGCTCCCGTGTATCATCCTGGGACCTCCGAGCCTCGAACTCATCGTCTCGACAATCTCCCCAAACTCCCGGTCCCACGGGTCCGCGGAGGAATAGACCAGGATCGCCGCCTCCGTCTCCTGGACGTCGAAGTCGAACCAGGGGGACGACAACGCCTCGTCCACGGCCCTGCCAACCCTATCGTCCCCGCGGACGAGCCCAACGCCCAACCGCCCCCTGACCGCGCCACCTATGATCTCACGCAAGACCTTGAGGTCCTTCCTCGTGCCGGCGGAGATGATGTCGATGGCGGGGCGGTGCATGATGTTGTTCAGAATCGAGAAGGCCCTCGACACGGAGAGGTTTGGCGCCAAATCAGAGAGCGCGTCGTTGCTGAACTCGATCATCAAATCTATGTCCGCCATGATTCGGCCTGTGTACAGCTCGGCCAGCCTGCGACGTCGCTCGCTCTCGGCGCTGAATGGGCCTGCCGCCAGGGCGACGGACATCAGGCCGTTCGCGCGAATGAATGACGACAACACCGCGACACCTACGCTACCTGTGAGGCCTCCCAGGCCCGCCGTTAGGAACATGATGTCCGTGTCTCGGAAAGGAACGCCGACCTCGTCGGCCACGACCGACGGCATCTTCTTGATGATCGACGCGTCCGTCTGCGCGAGCCCGACGAGCTTCTGGGGTGAGATGAGAACCTTGTCTTCCGCCCTCGATCTGTCAAGGTCCGCCTGGGACGACGAGAACGCGATGGAAGGCACGGGGGCCCGCTCGAGCATGTTGCACCCCGCGCTGCCGATGCCCACCATCTTGGCTCGGATCGGGTCGTCACCCCTGAACTGCGAGAAAGTCACGCCCTGCGAGGCCATCGACCGGTTCATGCAAATACGGCGATTTGAACCTTTCATGGGGAGGAGAGGGGGCAACGTGAGCGGGAGCCAGTCTTAAGTAACCAAAGGAGCATGCGTCAAGGGAGATAACTAGCCCCTCTCGACGCTGGAGACTCGAGCGCTCGGTGAGGAGAGAGACCTGACACGGAGACCGGGTGGAGAATGGCGGACCTTCAGACTGACTTCGTAATGAGCATGGCGGTCGTCATCGCAGTCGCTGCCGTCATAATCCTGCTGTTCCACCGGCTCAGACAACCCCTCATCCTGGGATACCTGGTCGCGGGAATCATCTGTGCCCCCCTCGTGAAGTCAGCTCAGGAGTCGGTCGAACTGTTGGCCCGACTGGGCATAATACTTCTCACATTCTCCATCGGCCTTGAGTTCAATTTCAAGAAGCTCAGGAAGATCGGCGTCGCCCTGATCGCCGCAGCCACGATCGAAATCATACTCATGATCGGCTTCGGGTTCCAGATCGGCATCGCGTTGGGCTGGTCGACTCTCGAGGCGTCGTTGTTGGGGGCGATCCTGTCCGTCGCCTCCACGATGATAATCTTGCGGTCGTTGATGGAGTTCGGCAAGATAGACAGCGAGCGGGCGAGGCTTGTTCTCGGGATTCTCATCGTGGAGGACTTCGCCGCGGTGATGGTGATAGCGGCCGTATCCGGAATAGTGTCGACAGGAGGGATTGAACCGGAGCAGATAGCCTCGCTGCTCCTCAAGATGGTCATCTTCGTCGCGGCGCTGATCGTCTTCGGGCTCGCTGTCGTCCCGGCGCTCATAGACTACGTTGGCCGTCAGCGCTCCTCGGAGCTCATGACCGTCACCGTGCTGGGGCTCTGCTTCTCGATGGCATACTTCGCCAATCTCATCGGGTTCTCGGAGGTGATAGGCTCCTTCATCATCGGGGTGATCATCTCCGAGTCCAACTACGCAGGCGAGGTGGTCAGGAAGATCGAGCCCCTGAGAGACCTGTTCGGGGCCATATTCTTCATCACAGTCGGGATGTTGGTCGACCTCACGCTGTTCTCGGAGATTAACGACTTCGTGATACCCGCCTTAGTGATCACCGTGGCGTTCATTGCGGCGAAGCTCTTCTCATGCACCTTAGCCACCTTCATATGCGGATTCGGCGCGAGAAACGCCTTCGCGACGGGCCTCGGAATGGTCGCCGTGGGAGAGTTCTCCCTCATGATCGCGTCGATCGCCCAGACCTCCACCGAGGTGCGTGGGACCGTCTACTCGATAATCGTGATAGTGACGACGTTCACCGCGCTCGTCGTGCCGTACACCATCAAGTACACGGACAGCATCGTCCAGAGCCTGCGGATCAGGACGCCAAGGCCGGTCCTGTTCCTCACATCCTATCTCAACCTGGTCGTCCTGACCGTCAGGAGACGGTCCAAGGCGTCGCCTNNGCCCAAGATGTCCCAGGAGATGAGAAGCAACCTCTCTTCGCTCCTCGTGAACATCGTTATCGTGATCTCGGTCCTCGCGCTGATCCTGAGCGTCGCGCCACGGCTGGAGGATTTCGCGTACCTCACGGGGGACAATCCTGACTTGCTGCTTCTGATTGTCGTGATGGGCGGCCTCCTGCTGATAGCTCCAGCAGTCTACGGGATATGGAACAGGACGATACGGTTCGTGGAGATATCCACAAGCGAGGCCATGCTCATGACCAAGTCGGCGGCTTTCGTCGGGTACCAGGTGACCGCGAAGGCGATGAGATGGGCGATCCTGTGCCTCTACCTGTTCGTCGGTTTCGTCATACTCGCCCCGATGGTGAACTCGCTTCTCGAGGAGAACATGCTGTTCGCGGTGTTCGCTATCGCCTCTATCGCGATAATCTTGGCTGCGCTCTGGAACTCACTGCAGACGGTAAACTCAAAGCTCTGTGAGGTATTCGAGGAGAGGACTCCTCAGAAGGGAGCGTCCGAACTCCCGGGCGAGCTCGCCGAGATATCGGAGATAATAGAGGCCATGGAAGGTAGTCGAAGATGAATATAGTCCACATCTCAGACACCCACCTGGGGTTCTCCGCGTACACCAAGGTCGACCCAGCGACAGGGGTGAATCAGAGGGAGTCGGACTTCTACGATGCCTTCGTCAGGTGCGTCGACAGGGTGATCGAGCTCGATCCAGACCTGTTGATACACTCAGGAGACCTCTTCGACACCGTGAGGCCCCAGAACCGCGCAATCGATTTAGCGCTCAAGCAACTCGTGCGACTATCGGATGCGGGCATCGAGGTCGTCCTCATCAGCGGCAATCACTCCACACCCAGACTTGCCGAGACAGGCAACATATTCAGGATCTTCGAACACCTAGACAACGTGCATCCGATCCACGAGCCAGGAGTGACCGCGCTCGTGTGCGGAGACATTACGGTACACGCAATACCGCACTCCGCGAACCCGCCGATGACCGAGTCGCTTGCTCAGGTGCGAACATCACGAAACACGAAGCACAACATCCTGGCGCTCCACGCAGGCGTCGACGGGGCGAACACGTACAAGATGGACGAGTTCAACGAGCAGATCATCGCGCCCGACCAGATACCAACCGGCATGGACTACGTGGCGCTCGGGCATTACCACAGGTACTCCAAAGTCAGGGAGATGATGTACTATTCCGGGGCCACGGAACGGAGCGGTTTCGGGGAGGTCGGCCAGCGGAAGGGGTTCATCGAGGTGGACCTGGAGAGCAGGAGAGTCGAGTTCCACGAAGTGGCCACGAGGACGATGAAGGACCTTCCGTCGATCGACGCGAAGGGGCTCACGGCCACGGACGTCGCCTCGCAGGTGAGGAGCCGTCTTGACGGAGAAGACACTGATGGCATCATAGCGAGGCTAGTCGTCAGCCAAGTAGGCGCGGACGCGATGAGGTCTTTGGACATACCCGCGCTCAGGCGTCTGGGGTCTTCCGCACTCTTCTTCGAACTCAAGATCGGCAGAGCCGACACGGCGTCTCACATAGGCTCGGGCTCGACGACGATAGGGACACTAGCCAAGGAGTACCAGTTGTACGTCGACGGGCTGCAAACCGGCGGCGACAAGAAGCAGAAGCTTCTGGACCTTGGCTTGCCGTACTTCGCGGAGGGCTGAGATGAGGATATCCTACCTCGAGCTCAAGAACTACAGGAGGTTCAGGGACCTCAGGCTTCAGCTTCCCGACGGAGTCGTTGGCATACTTGGCTTGAACGGCTCGGGGAAGACCACCATTATTGAGGCGGTCGCCTGGTGTCTGTTCGGGAATGTAGAGGAGGTCGTGAGGACCAACAAGGAGAGCATACGCCGTCTTGGAGCGGGCAAGGCGGACAGCGTCTCGGTCGTCCTGGAATTCGAGCTCGAAGGTTCGGAATACCGACTCGAGCGGGAGATGGGGGGCAGGAGCCTCTCGATGAAGGCCCAGCTACGGTCCGGCGGAGAGATGGTCGCAGAGGGCGACCGGGCGGTGAAGACGAAGGTCGCGGAGCTCATCGGAATGGACCACAAGTCGTTCTTCACCTCGGTCTTCGCGAGGCAGAAGGAACTCAACGAGCTACAGAACTTCACCCCTGCCGAAAGGAAACGAGTCGTCTTGAGAATGCTGAGAATCGACAACGTCGACAACGTCATCCAGTCCGTGAGGGAGGATCGCAGGCACGCATCCGAGAGGGTGAGGGGCGGAGAGAACGTCATCTTGGACCAGGATGGAGTCGACCGCGAGAAGGGGATCGCGTCAAGGCTCGAAGACCTCAAGAGAAAGGCCAAGGAGGTGGAGACGAGAGTCAGGGACTCGAAGGACAAGGAAGCGTCTCTCGTTCGCAAGCTGGAAGACACGAGAAAGCGGCGTGACGCCCTGAAGAAGGATGTTGACGAGCACAACTCCCTCTCGTCAGAGCTGAAGGCCAAGCGGAGCAGCATCGCCGAGCAGAGGGCGACGGAGCAGAGGTTGACGAAGAAGATCGAGGAGACGAAGGAGCTGCTCGCCGAACTCCCGCGACTCCGCGCTTCAGACGAGGAGTGGCAACGTGTGGTCAAGGCCAAGGAAGACATGGACGGAGTGAAGACTCTTCACGACAAGGCTGAGCGCATCAGAGGTGAGCTGCGCACACTGAACGCAGACATATCTGAGGCGAGGACGGAGGCGGACGAGCTCCACGGGACGGTCGAGGAGGAGAAGCTCATCCAGGTCGCGCTCGATAAGGCGGAAGATGACAAGCGAAGCTCTGAACGGGAGAAGGAGGAGACGGCACGGGCTATCACGGAGATGGCAGCACGGCAGTCGGAGAGGGAGAATGCCGTCGCCAAGGAGAGGAAGAAGCTAGAGGAAATCGAGGCGGCTGGCAGAGAAGGACGATGCCCCACGTGCGAGAGAGAGCTCGGCGAGAGTTATGCCGTCATAATCGAGAAGCTAAGGGAATCCGTCGAGAGGGCGCAACGAGAGGTGTCCGAGGACGAGGAGAAGGCCTCGAGGATGAGGGCGGAGCAGGAGAAGGTGAGCAAGAGGCTCGAGGCGCTGGACCGAAAGGCGAAGCATCAGAACGAGAAGCTCACGGCTGTGAGACAGAAAATCGCCTCCATCAAGACAAGGACCAAGGAGTTGAGCAGGCTCGAGAAGAGACGGGAGGAGAAGTCTCGTGAGCTTGGCGAAGTGGGGGAGGCCAAGTACTCCGCGAAGGAACACGATGAACTCAAGTCTTCGGCGACAAAGCTGCAGGACAGCCACGACCGCCTAGTGAAACTCCTCGAGAGGCAGAGGCAGATGAGCGCGATTGTCGAAGAGCGTGAGAGCCTCATGAGGACGATCACGGACAACGCTGCGGCTGAGAAGCGCCTACTGGACAAGGTCGAGGCTCTCGGGCCGAAGAAACGGGAGTACGATGAATCGATAGCGGAGTTCGACAGGGCCTATGACACACTCGCTCTGGCGAGGGACGAGATGAGCGCGCTGAGGGCGGAGCAGGACATGGCCAAAGTGGAATCGGAATCCGCCAAGAGGGAGCTGGAGGTCATCCGTGAGCAGAAGAAGACGATCGCGGCCGAGAGGGAGAAGATGGACGACCTGGGAGCGCTCGAGGAGACGCTCGTCGGATTCAAAGACCATCTGATAGGCAAGGTCGCACCCGCTCTCGCCGAGACGACTTCCGAAATCATGGGGCTGATGACTGACGGCAAGTACGAGAGAATAGAGCTCGACGAGGACTATCAGATAAGCGTGGACGAAGACGGCGTGCTCTATCCGTTCGACAGGTGCTCAGGAGGAGAGGCGGACCTAGCGAACCTCAGCCTCAGGCTGGCGATATCCAGGATAATCGCCGAGAGGTCGGCCACGAGCCAGATGAACTTCCTGATACTGGACGAGATATTCGGCTCACTCGACCCTCACAGGAAGAGGAGCGTTATGGCGGCGCTCTCCGGCCTGTCGAGCCAATTCAGGCAGGTCATGTTGATATCGCACGTGGAGGACGTAAGGGACCTGATGACGACGGTCGTCCGGGTCGAGGAGCTCCCGGACGGCACGAGCACCGCGAAGATTGTCAGCTGAAGCCGCTCAGGGTCATCTGGTCCTGGATGTCGACATCCTTGTGCTCGTGCGGTATTCCGAGAAGATCCATCATCTGCAACGCGTTCTTCGCCGCCTTGGCCCTGCCGTGGTTGTTGAAGTACACCCTGGCCTTGTCGCAGTTTGAAAGCAATTCCTCGAGCCTAGGCTTCCATGATTCCAGCTGGTCGAGCGGATATAGGTAGTCGTATCTGTTTATCCTGTAGTCATCCTCGTCCTCTTCCTTGAACCAGATGTCATAGTTGCGGCCGTGGAGTCNNTAGTTGCGGCCGTGGAACCTCACGTACGCGAACTTCGACGTCAACGACCTGGTAATCGGGAAACCGGGGCCATCAACTATCGCGTTCGCTACCCCGAACTCCTGAAGCACTTCGAGCGCGTCGGAGATCACCTCGTTACCCTTTTCGTTGAGCCAACTCCGGTGTCTGAACTCCACTGCGTAGCTGTGGGCGTCCGTGTCCAGGAGCTGGAAGAGCGACCGGAGTCTGCCTAGGCTCCCCGGCTTCTCGTAGCGGAAGTACGGTGAGAGCTGGACGAGCACGCCCCCTAGCAGGTTCGCGTCGGACAACGGCCTGATGCAGATATCCTCGAAGCTCGACGCGAGGACGCCGGCCTTCTCGGGGGAGTCTCGAAGGATGGACTCGTGAGTGATGATCTGGGGAAGCTTCACAGAGAACTCGAATCCCGGTCTCGCGCTGCCCTTCTCGATCCAGGACTTCACGACGAACTCGTTCGGCACCCGGTAGAAGGTGGAGTTTATCTCGACTGTAGAGAAGTACTTCGAGTAGTAGGCGAACCATTCGCTCTTGCGGTTCGCCAGGTCGGTCGGGTAGAATCTCCCGACCCAGTCGTCATACGACCACCCAGAGCAGCCGATTAGCGCGGCCATCGCTGATTATAATACATTCTGGATATAAAAATCATTGCAGATGCAAAACCATATATGGCACTGCGGACCTAGAACAGGCCGTCCATTCGTCGCGCACCAGTTGTGCGACCTGTGGACGAAGTATGCCGCATGGGCCCCCCTGCGAATTTCGGTGTGCCATCGGAACGTGTGCCGGGGACAAGTCGGCATACTACACCAACCCCCAGGAGGGTCAGGGCGGCGAGAGTGCAGAAGCATGCCATGAACCGCGCTGTTACGCCTGGGGGACAAGGCCGCCTTCTGAGCACCCAGACCCATCACCCACGATCCGACTCAGCCACTTCTGGGCCTCGTCGTATCTCGTGAATTCCCGCTCTCTGAGCCTGAACTCCTTAGTGTGAACGGTCCGCCTGGAAGGACCGTCAATGTACTCTACCGTGTCATGGAGAAGCTCATGATACATCACGAACTCGAGCACGTAGCGTGGGACGCGGTCGGAATCGAGAACCCTGTTGACAGCCAGAATCCTCAGGGGAGGGTGATATAGACCCATCCGAGTCTTGGGGGACTCCCGGAGCCATGCCAGGTCAGGCCTTTCGAGCCTGCCGCCGAAGTAGAAGGAATTGACATAAGAGAAGACCTCTTCGAGATCCCTCGACGTCCCGGCCGGTCGAAAGGAGATGTTCTTCCCCCTGCTCAGGTAGAGCCGCCTTCGTGGCTCCCAGAACTGTCTGGTGCGGATGTGATCCCGGTAGGGTCTGCTGGCACCTGAGGGGCACTGCATCTTGTGGGCGCGACACAGCAGATGCCAGGCAAGGGATTCCATCACTCCATCCGGAACACCCTTCAGGTAATCACTCACTTTGATGCAGAGCACGCCCTCTCGGACGCGCCACGTGTGCTTGAGCTCCTTGTAGGGATGATACGACGCGCGGAGCCGCCCTCCTGAGAGGCTGTCGTTGACCCGTCTGAAGATGTCTGCGACGTTCACGAAGGCGAATTGGGTATAGCTATTAATACCGTTTTCAGGATGACTTTCGCTGACAACGACCGATGGGACGGCCGAAAGGTGCTTGAGATGAGACAAGTCGTGCTGCTGACATGCGCGCTCACCCTGTCTCTCCTCGTCTCCGCGTCCGCGCAGAGCTCAGTCGGCGATGACACGAACTGGAGGGCAGAGTTCATAGACGAGACCTCAGGCTACAGGATCATGGAATCTGTCCTCGAGCTTGAGGCGTTCGGGACGCGGGACTTCCACACAGAGGAGTCTCGAGAAGCAGCTCTTCTCATCAAGCAGTGGATGGAGGAGATCGGGCTCGAGACCTCGTTTCAAGAATTTACAGCTGACGGGATACTGGCGACGAACGTCATAGGAACTCTAAACGGAGACAGCAACGAGCCCGGAATCCTGTTATTCGGCGCGCACTACGACTCCAGGAACAGGTACGCCGTGACAGTGTCAGAGGCGGAGAACGTGTCTGCCCCCGGAGCGGACGACAACGCCTCCGGCATCGGCGCGATGCTCGAGATAGCGCGCGTGCTGGCAGGATGCGAGAGATACGGAGCGACCACACGGTTCGTCGCCTTCGGGGCGGAGGAAAGAGGGTTCGTGGACACGAGCGGGCTCTTCGGGAGCAAGGCCTACGCGCAGAGAGAGGCGGACCTCGGCGTCGAGTACCAAGCGGCCTTCATCTTGGACATGATAGGCTTCCGAGCGGGGACCGACAACGTGATGACCGTGATCCACGACGACGTGTCGACGGAAGTCGCCGAGTCGATCTCCTCGTCGACGCTCGCATACGACCTGGACGTGACATTGAACCTGTTGATGAACGACTCGCTGAGATACAGCGACCACGCCTCCTTCTGGAACGAAGGGTATCCTAGCGTGCTGGTGATTGAGGAGCTTGACATGCCAGGCGCTACACCGATCAACCCCTACTACCACTCTGAGTTCGACATCGCGGCCGCGCTCTCAGTCGAGCAGATGGAGGAGGTCGCCTCCGCCCTAGTCGCCACGGTTCTCGACCTTACAGACCAGGGAGAGGATTCATACTCCTTCCCGTACTCCCTCGTACTAGGAGCCGTCGGAATCACGTCGGTGGCGCTGGTGGCAGTCATCGCGATGAGGTCAAGGAAGGGTGTGAGTAGAGAATGACTGAAGTATCAAACGACCGGATGTATCCCGCGCGCCCCCTTGTCGGCGTCGGCGTGGTTACCATAAAGGACGGCAAGATCCTGCTTGTCAAGAGAGCCTTCGACCCTGGCGAGGGGAAATGGAGCGTACCCGGAGGGCTGGTCGAGGTCGGCGAGAAGCTCTCAGAGGCTGGGGCTAGGGAGACGCTGGAGGAGACAGGTGTCGAGGTCCAGGTCCTCGAGCTGATAAACGTCTTCGACATGATCGACGTCGAGGAAGACGGGCGAACAAGGTATCACTACGTGCTGGTGGACTTCCTCGCACGGCCGACCGGGGGCACTGAGCGGCTCAGCTCAGAGATAACCGATCTTCGTTGGGTGGCGTACGACGAAGCCAAGTCGATGGACCTCACAAAGACCGCGCGAAGAGCCCTGTCCGAGCTCTTCGGAGGGGACATCACTTAGGTTTCGAAGGCTGCTTCAGGGGGCCGTGATGCGCTCCCAAGGTCATCGCTGAGGACCTCTCAGTCCTGGAAGTGCGCAGTACCATCACAGGCACGTCGACCGTACGAATGATTCTGTCGTAGACCGCGCCAAAGAGCGTCCTCTCGAGCGCGCTCTGAGGCCCAGCGCCCATGACCAGGAGGTCGCAGCTCCTCGACTGTTCCATCACGCTGGTCACAAGCGATTTCGACCGGACAGTCCTCACCTTCGCCGGGACGTGGACGCGGTCGCATATCTTCCTCAGGCGCTCGGCATTCCCACGCGCGAGTTCCAACTGCCTGTCCTCGACGATCACCGACAGTATCTCAATCTCGGCCCCGTACTCCTTGGCAATCGGCAAGGTCAGCAGAAGCGCCTTCCTCGTCTCGAAGTACTTTCCGGAGACGATGAGGATCCTCTCCGGGTTCTTGAGCATCCTCTTGGTCTTCACGATCGCGATATCACACGGCGCTCGCCTGACCATTACGTCCAGGTTGCGGCCGAGAACCGTCCGGCCTCTCCTCCTCGTCCCCTTCCAGCCCAGAACGAGCAAGTTCGCGGCATCGTGCCTCGTCTGGTCGAGTATCGCGCCCGCGACATCGTAGGAGACGGACACCACGGGCCTCACGGTGACGGTCGACGGCGTCACCTTGACCGCCTTCTGGAGGCCGTCGGCGATCTCCTGAACGGAGTCCTTCGCTATCGCCTCCAACGGCATCGCCCTCGGCACCTCGACGATCTTGTTCACAGTCAAGTCGGCCTTGAAGTAGCGGGCCAATATCCCAGCGAAGTTGAGCAGTCTGAGATCTCCGAGGTCCTCGAGAGCGAGGAAGACCCTGTACCGC
>DUGQ01000138.1:4014-6507 GCA_013331315.1 Thermoplasmata archaeon | reverse complement strand
GTATAACATTGTAGTCTCGTCAACCGCTGTTATTCGACACGAGGGTACGATTGTAGTAACAGTTTGGTGGTCATCGTACGTTGTGAACGCCCATCTTTGGTCACTGTGGGCGTCGTCACTGCGGCACGTCTGGGAAGAGCGGACGAGCGCGAGGACTCTACTGAGGGCCGCTCCCGATCGAGGCCCTCGGGCACTCGGTAACCCTGCTCGCAGGTCAAAGATCCGTTCTCCCCCGAGGCAGATATCACGGCAGAGTTGCGTCGGGAGAATGTGAGACAGATACGGGAGTCAGGCGCGGATATTCCTCGCAGATATTGAACTGTCATGGGCTGCGGCCAGTGCCCCGCAAACGATGATAGCGTACATGGCCTGAAGATTGCCCTGGCATGGTAGTGAAGAGTCAATGTTTAAGTATTCATAGGATGCTTTTTGGCCGATAGGGCCCGAAAGGGCCTTTTCGACGCTACGTCCGGAAGGGATGGTGGGATATGGCGCCGAGGAAGAAGGGCAAGAAGCCTCCTGCGCCCAAGCAAGAGGACTCTCAGGAGTCCCAGTACGATTCGAGCCTCGAGAGGGCAGAGAGGCCCAGGTCTCGCAAGGCCGCGATTCTTCAGTTACGGATGGGTCGCTCAGCCCACGTGCTCGGCCTCGTCTCGGGGGTCGCCTTGGCGGCGACCGCGATACTCGCGTACCTCCTGGAGAACTGGTCCCCACTCCTAGACGCCCCTGAATTCGTCACCGTGCTCAAGTGGATCGTCCCCTTGGCCGCGGGCGTTCTCGTCGCGGCCGTCGCATTGGCTCTCAAATGGGAACCATATTTCGCCGACCGGACCTCGGCGCACTTCTTGCTGAGTGTAGGCGCGCTCGTGGTACCCGCGCTGTTCATCATACTCATAGTCTTAGACGAGCTGGGCGAGCTAGCGATCGGGCGGCCTGATTGGCTGTATCCGATATCCCTTCTCGGCATGTCTCTAACGCTCATATCGCTCGCGCTCTCTTGGGAGGGATGGAGCAGGCGCAAGACGATCAGCATCGTGTCCGCTGTCTTCCCTCCCGTCCTGCTGACGTTCCCCATGGTCCTTCACTTCACCCCGCTCGAACTCGCGAGCATACTCCCGATGGCGTACCTCGGGAGCGCGGTCGCGATCCAGCTGAGCGGATCGATGCTGCACATCATCGCCAGCGCTACCTCCGTCCAGGAACGGGAGGTGCTGAAGGCGAGCGACGGCAAGCTCAAGGAGCAGATACGCGACATCGACCGAAGGCGGATCGCGCTCGACTATCGAGATGACGCCCTCAGGACCAAGGAATGCGACCTCGAGGCGTACGAGAAGCGGCTGGCCGAGGAGATCGCGATGATCGAGGACCGCAAGAAGCAGGTCTCGGTCATGGAGGTGGACCTCGAGGGCAAGGTACAGATGGCCAGGAACGCCCGGCAGGAACTCGCGAGAAAGGAGGTCGAGGTCGAGGGCAAGATCGACACCCTCCGCCTCAAGCAGACGGACATCGACTCTCAGGCGAGGGAGCTGGAGAAGCGCTCCAAGGTCCTTGCGTCGCGCGAGGAGAAGCTCTCGAAGAAGGAAGTCGCCCTTGACAAGAAGCTGCTCGATTCTCAGTCCGGGGACCGCGAGCTGAAGAACGCGCTCGTGGAGGCCGCCGAGGAGCGCTCCTCGTTGGAGCTTCGGAGGAAGGAGCTCGACGCGCTCCAGCAATCGTTGGCGGAGAGGGAGAAGCAAGTGTCCGTGCTGGAGACCACAGCCGACCTTCGTGCCCTGGAGTCCGTCGCCACGAAGGCGGAGCTCGGCAAGGTCACCAAGGAGAGAGGCACGATAAAACAGCTCGAGAGCCAGCTGCTGATGAGGCAGGAGTCTCTTGCCGAGCGGGAGATATCCCTCAGGACGCAGGAGGAGGCCCTGCAGAAGAAGGCGCAGCGCGCGGAACGACTCTCCGCAAGGGCCGACAAGCAGATGAACGACCTCGTGGAGAAGGAGAACACCCTGCTCGAGCGCGAGAAGTCCCTGACCGAGAGGGAGGCGAACCTGCGTGCGAAGAAGGACGCCCTCGAGGAGGAGATGGAGGATCTCAGGCGTTCCAGGGACGAGGCGATCGCGGTCGAGAAGCAGTACGTCAGCATATCCGAGGGCGTCAAGCAGAAGATGGACGAGGTCAACAACCTCAAGGAGGACCTAGCGAACAGGTTGTTCTCGGTCGAGCGTCGAGAGGCGATCGTCAAGGAGCTCGAGACGAGGCTGAAGGCGGAGCACGACCGCACGAACGCCAAGATGAGGGAGCTGATCGAGAAGGAGAAGACCCTCAAGTCCAAGGAGACCGACCTGGGCCTGAAGAGGGCCGAGCTCAAGTCGATGGAGAGGCAGCTGCTGCACAGCGTGGAGGACGTCGAGACCGCCCGGGCGGACGTCCCTCCCATGGACAGGGAGAGTGCGAAGGCGCTCGAGGCGAGGGAGAGGCGGTTGCAGGAGAAGGAGCGCGAGA
>DUGQ01000138.1:0-3982 GCA_013331315.1 Thermoplasmata archaeon | reverse complement strand
CGAGGAGAAGGTCAAGACGGGCATAGAACGCCTGGATGACCTGCTCCTAGGGGGCATGCCGTTCGCCTCCAATGTGACCTTCGTCGGGCCGCCTTTCATAGGCAAGGAGACCGCCATGCACCTCTTCCTCGTGGAGGGCCTCAAGAAGGGCATCCCCGTCGTGATAGTCACCACATCTCATCCTCCGGCGGAGGTCGCGAAGCAGATAGCCCCGATGATGCCGACCTTCATGGAGTTCGACCAGCTTGGCCTGGTGCACTGGATAGACGCCACTGGCGGCGAACAGGTCCCCAACCCCGGCTCCGGGGGGCACACGAGCGTCACGAAGGTCTCGGGCCCGGACGACTACGCCGGAATCACGAAGGCGATCGACTCCGCGATGACCTACTTCAGAGAGGAGGAGTACCCGTACTTCAGGCTCGCGTACCTGTCCCTCTCGATGAGCGTCCCGAAGGCCGAGGACAAGCGGGCGTACCAGTTCGTGCAGTCCGTCGCGAGCAAGATCAGGCAGGAGAACGCGATTGGGTTGTACGCCGTCGAGAAGGGCATGCACACCGAGCAACAGCTGGAGTCGATACAGCATCAGATGACGGGGGCGCTTCAGTTCAGGTCGGACAAGCAGAAGACCTTGCTCTCCGTGCAGGGCATATGCGATGCGCAGACGAGGGACTGGATAGAGTNNGATCGGAGCATTTTCGCTCGAGCGGATAAGATAGTGATTAAGTAGTGCCGAGTATCCGACTCCGTGCATGTTTGCGACCTCGGGAACGGCATAGAGTTGCACATGGACGGCGTCACGTACAGGTTCGACCCTCGGCGCGTGAGAGAGGGTGATGTCAACATCGTCTCGCACGCGCACTCCGACCACATGCCGTCCCGGTTCGGCGGGAACCCGGTCGTCTGCACGCCTCTCACGGCCGACCTGGCGCGCCTGCGAAGGAAGACGGTGACGGTCGAGGGCCGTGAGGAAGTCTCGCTCCTGCAGGCCGGCCATGTCCCGGGCTCGGCGATGGCCCTCGTCGAAGGGTCCTCGCGGGTGCTGTACACAGGCGATCTCTGTACCAGGGACAAGAACCACGTGCAGCCTGCACGTCCGTCCAGATGCGACATCCTCATAATTGAATCCACGTACGGTCGCCCGGGCTACGCCTTCCCGTCTCATGAGGAGACCCTCTCATCCATCAGGGATTGGCTCGAGGACGTCTTCCGCGAGGGTCGTCCCGCGGTCATGTTCGCGTACCCGATCGGCAAAGCGCAGGAGCTTTGCTTCGATTTCAGGGACCTTCCGCAGCTCCAGCAGCCGTCGATCGCCAGGAACAACGAGGTGGTCGCGTCTCATGGGCTCGACCTCTGCGTAGCTCCCAGGGAGGACTGCCTGCCTGAAACGCCTTTCGTGTACGTGACATCGGGGATGGGCCAGGAGAAGGGGATCGTGGAACGGCTCATTCGACGAGGCGCGAAGGGCGCTGCCTTCTCCGGATGGAACATGGACAACAGGTTCGTCACGCGCTCAAAGGGCAAGCACGAGACCTTCCCCCTGTCGGACCATTGCGGCTACAACGAGCTGCTCGAGTTCGTGAGGGAGTGCTCGCCCGGGTCGGTGTACACGACGCACGGCTCGGCCGCCTCGCTCGCGAGAGGCATTCGTGATGAACTAGGGATAGACGCGCGCCCGCTCGAGCGCGGGCAGAAGTCGCTCGAATGCTACTGAGCCTTGTCCTTCGTCTGTGAGCTGGTCCAACCCTTCTCGTAAGTGCCCGTCGGCATGAACACTCTGATGGTCTTCGCGGCGATGCCTTCGGAACGGGACATGATCTCCTTGGCGCCCATCAACGCCTTCCCGAGGCCGACCCCCTCGCCGCTAGCGGTCATGATCGCCACTGTCGCGTCCCTCACAACCGAGTCGTCGAGGGAGACTATCCCGGGCACCGCGAGGTCCGCCCCGTGGCATATCGCGTCCACCGCCGAGTCCTTGACCTCCACCGACGGAAGGTGCCCGAGCACGACCTCCAGCGGGCGCAGCATCCTATCCAGGTCGTCGCTCTCGCCCCGGGCGTGCTCCTCGAGCGCGTCCCTGAGGTCGTGCAGCGAGACCAAGTCGTCCTCCACCATCCTGCCCGCCCTGGTCCTCCTGAGGTCCTGCAGATGGGCGCCTATGCCGAGCGCATCGCCCATGTCGACGCACAGGCTGCGCACGTAGGTCCCGGAGTCGCACTCAACCCTGAACAGGACGTTCCTCCCGTCGACCTCGACGACCTCGAACGAGTGTATCGTGCGCGTCCTCGGCGCCCGCTTCACCGCCGATCGCACGGGCGGCGTCTGGATGATCTCGGCCGTGAACTCGGCGACGACGTCGTCGAGACGGACGCGGTCGATGCTGCCGTGCATCTTCATCACGCCGACGTACTCCTTGGTCCCGTGGTGGAGCGAGTCCATCGCTCGGACGGCGACGCCCACGCCAACGGGCAAAACGCCCGTCACCCTCGGGTCGAGAGTGCCCCCGTGAGCGGCCTTCGAGACGCCGAGCATGTCCCTCACCCAGCTCGTCACCTGGTGGGAGGTGGGTCCCATGGGCTTGTCTATCACGACGACGCCGTTCGCCATCCGCTCCGCTATCGTGCGACTGCGCGGCGCGCGCCCCGCGTCCGGGCTAGCGGTGTTCTCCATCTTCCGGAGCCTCAGATGCCCCCCTCCTCACGGCCTCCGCGACTATCGCCTCAGCCACTTCTTCGGCCGAGTTGACCGACGAGTCTATCCACAAATCGTACATCATCCTGTTCGACGGGTCTATGCCGTAATAGGCGAGGTACCGCTTCTTCTCGGAGCGCTCTCGAACCTGCATCTCCTTGAGCACCTGCTCGACCGGCCTGTCCTCGCGCCCCGCTATCCTCAGGCTCCTCACGTCCTCGGCCGCGTCAACGTGGACCGTGAGTGCCTCTATCTCGAACTTCCTCATCAGCGCGCCAGCGAGCCTCCCCTCGATGACGATGTCCTGGCTCTCCCTGGCGATTGCGACCATGCGCGCGTCGAGCTCGCGGTCGATGGTCTCGTCCTCTTCGGCGAACCTGCCGAACGTGCCGAGGTCCACCTTCCTCTCTGACGCCATCTCGCGGAAGATCTGTCCCACGAGCACGAGCCTGTAGCCCATCCGTCGGGCCACTATCTCGCTCACGGTCGTCTTCCCGCTCCCGGGCGGGCCCGAGACAGCGATCCTCATTTGAACAACCTCTCGATCAGGCCTCTCCGCTCGCCTCATCCCCTTCCCCGGCTCCTCCGTGCTCGAGCATGTGGAGCCTCCTGGTGAAGCTGAAGTACTTCAGGCTCCTCTGCAGCACCTGCCCGAACGGTATCGTAACGAGCGAGTATAGCAGTATCCAGTTGGGGAGGACGTTCGAGTTCTTCATGTCGGCGTTGAACTCCCACGGGACGGAGAAGATCGTCGACGAGAGGTCGAGGTACACGAAGTTCGCCAACCACGCGAAGATAGGGATGATCACTATCATCGTCATCGGCATCAGTTTGAGCTGCATCTGCGTCGCCTTCAGCGACTGAGCGGTCATCTGCGGCTGCATCTCCGTGAGCTTCTTGAGCTTGAACTTGTTGTTGCTGGTCCTCGCCTCCCTGAGCTCCTTCTGGAAGGCGGACATGATCCTCTGGTTCCTCGCCATCGCGACCCAGTCGATGAACAGGTGCCGGACGGTCACGCTGAAGAAGGTCATGATCAGGCCCGTGCAGACCAGCGTCAGCACCGGGTACTCCCCGCCGAACCCGACGAGCGGCATGAGCGCCACGCCGACGATCCTCCCGAGGGCCTGCCTGAGGTTGTTGTCGAACAGGACGATCAGGGCGACCATGAAGGCCATCAGCATTATCAGCTGGTTGCCGAACTCCGGCCTGGGCGGCGCCGCGCCGCCTGGTCCACCTGCCGTCCTACCAGCACCGCTACCCATCTGATCATTCGCCTCCGAAGAACCCTCTCAGC
>DUGQ01000153.1 GCA_013331315.1 Thermoplasmata archaeon | reverse complement strand
ACCACTTCGTCTCGTAGTTCAGCACATACTTCCAACTTGGCATCCCCGCGAGCCTGGCGTGGTCTTCCACGGACGAAGCGAAGAGCCTGTAACCATGCGCCTCCGGGTGCTCGAAGGCGTTGCCGCCTGGGTCTATGAACGGTGCGAGGGGGCTTATGAAGGGGAACAGCCGCGCCCCAGGATGTCTTTCGTACAATCGCCTGGTGTATTCGACCGTGCCCGTGACGGACTCCTTCGTCTGCCCAGGCAGGCCTATCATGTAGAACAGGTCGAACCTGCCGCACCCCGCCTTGAGAAACGAATCAATCGATCGCTCAAGATCGGCGCTCGTGTAGGGCTTTCCCTGCGCCTTCCTGATGTCGTCGTCGTGCGTCTCTGGTGACATCTGGACGCTGAACCGTTCCACGCTGGAGCCGACCTCCTTTGCGAAGGCTTCGTCGGCCGGCGTGAAGAGCTCGAATATCACCTCGTTGTCCACGCGTCTGTCTTTCAGTTCCCGCAGGAACTCGGCGGAGTAGGACCTTCCGGCCTGTCGTATGTCTCCGACTATGAACGTTGCGCCCTTGATGTACTCCTNNGGGACGTGACCTGTTCAGGTACCTCGCGAAGGCGTCACACGAGCCAGCGCAGTTGAGGCAGTTGTGCGTGCAGCCTCTGACGGCGACCGCGATAGACATGGGATTCGCCTTCCAGTCCGCATACGGCAGATGGCCCGTCAGGTCGCGATACTTCAGTACACGTCGTACTAGCTGGCCGTAGTCTATGACCACGCTGTCCAGGTCCGTCGGGACATGGGTCAACTGGTTGACGATGACGCGTTCGCCATCCCGCCAGGTGAGGTTTGGGATGGCATCCAGGCTGGTGCCACGCTCCAGCGCCGTCACCAGATGGCCGAACGGCACCTCAGTCGAGTCTCCTCTGAGAACGAAGTCGATCTGCGGGTATCCGCGGAGCAGCTCCTCGTGGTAGTAAGACGAGCTGAATCCCCCGAGCACGATCGGACGGTCTGGGTGATGCCTATTCACCATGCGCGCGAGCTCGAGAGCTCCCTGGACATGCGGCATCCAGTGAAGATCGATCCCGAACATCTTGGCGTCCAGCGATCGGACGAACCTGTCGGGGTCGAACCGTGCAGAAGCAAGCATCTTCGAGGCCAGGTTCACTATGCGCACCGTGAATCCCTCGGACTCGAGGTGCGAGGCGATGGTCGTGAAACCGATGGGATACATCTCGAACACGGGAGTCGACGGTATGAGGTCGCTCACCGGGCCTGGTAGGAGGGTGCGCCTCCTGAAATCCATCACGCTCGGAGGGTGCATCAGTATGAGGTCGGGCGTTGCCATCTGGATTGACAAGCTGACACGAGTAATAAAAGCCTTCTTCCCAACTCTCCATAGCCCTCCGGTCAAGCTGCTCGAGCGCGTCGGAGGCGACACCTGAGACGACCGTAGTGCGATACTGACATGCGCACCCGGGTAAGCGTCTTCCGGAAAAGGCCTTATATGTTGTCGTGAATCCACGGACAATGCTACAAGACGACTACATGGGGGTCGCCGTCTTTGCGATCGTAGCCATCCTTTTCCCCACACTCGCGTTCTTCCTGTCAAGGTACTTCAGAACCGACAGGAACGACGCTCGTTCCATGACCACCTACGAGTGCGGTGAGGTCCCGATAGGTGACGCGCAGATCCAATTCCACTTCCAGTACTACATGTACGCGATCATCTTCGTGGCCTTCGACCTGGTCACTGTGTTCGTGCTCATATGGGCGCTCGTGTTCGCCGACCTGGGCGACCTCGCGAGGTTGTTCATGGTGATGTTCCTGGGCGTTCTTCTCGCGGGTGTGACCTACGCCCTGAAGAAGGAGGAGATAGTCTGGATATGAAGGGCGACGAGGCTTCGTCCGTGGGACAGGCGATCATGTTCCGCTCGAAGGACTTCCTAAAGTGGTCCGACGAGGTCATGGAGTATCTCCTGCGCCGGTCGCCAGTCGGCAGCGGGATCGACGCGATCACCAAGGACTTCTTCAACTGGGCGACGAGGAACTCGCTCTACTTCTTGCACTTCGGCATAATGTGTTGCGCGCTGGAGATGGCGGTCGCGTCGGCGCCGAGGTTCGACCAGCAACGGTTCGGCATCATACCCCGATCGAGCCCGAGACAGTGCGACATTCTCCTTGTCAACGGCCCTGTCACGAAGAAGCTGAAGCCCGCTCTCAGGAGGCTGTACGATCAGATGCCTGAGCCGAAGTGGGTCGTGGCCATGGGGGAGTGCGCCATATCTGGGGGGCCGTTCTACGACAGCTACAGCATGGTCCCCGGGGTCGACCGGTTCATACCAGTGGACGTGTACATTCCGGGCTGTCCGGCCAGGCCGGAGGCTCTCATCGACGGTTTCCTGAAGCTCCAGAAGATAATCAAGGAGAACAAGAAGGGGTTGCTGACTGGCAGGTAGGTGAGGTCGGGAGATGTCTGAGGGGGACAGGAAGGATTCAGCCGGGGTCGTCAACATAGAGAAGGCTCCGAGCAGGATAGGAGAGGACCCGGGTCAGAGCGTGCTCAGGGGGCTGTCCGAATCCTTCCCGAAGGGGATCTCGGGCACCGAGAAGCTCAGGCAGGGAGTCCTCAGAGCGAGCGTCGACCGATCTGACCTCTATGGCGTCTGCAGGTCGCTCAGGGACAACTGGGGCTTCGAACATCTCACGATGATCTCGGCGGTCGACTACGACGACCGGTTCGAGATAGTCTATCACATCGCCTCGTACGAGTCGAGGTTGCTCCTCGAGCTGATCACAACCACGCCTAAGGACGACCCGGCCGTCGATTCCATATCCTCGATCTGGGGAGGGGCCAACTGGCAGGAGAGGGAGGCGTACGACCTCATGGGCGTCGTGTTCAGGAGCCATCCCAAGCTGGAGAGGATACTCCTGCCGAAGGACATACTGTACCATCCTCTCAGGAAGGATTTCAAGGGGTGACCATGAATGGCTGAGATGTGGATCAACATGGGACCCCAGCACCCGATGACGCACGGGCTCTGGAACCTCAGGGTTAAGGTCGACGGCGAGACGATAGTCGACGCAGAGCCCGAGGTGGGGTACCTTCACCGGGGCATCGAGAAGCTGTGCGAGGGGAGGACCTACCCGCAGATCATACCGATCACTGACAGGCTCTGCTACGGCTCGTCTCTCACGTGGTCGCACCGGTACTGCCTGACCGTCGAGGACCTGATGGGCGTGGAGGTCCCCGAGCGGGCGGAGTACATACGCGTCATGGCCATCGAGATGCAGAGGATAGCGTCCCACCTGATGTGGCTCGCCGCGTACGCGGGCGACCTGGGGATGTCGGTGGGGTTCACGTACACCATGAGGGACAGGGAGGTCTTCGTCGACCTCCTGCAGGCGCTGACAGGCTCGAGGCTGACTTACAACTACCCAAGGATAGGAGGCGTGGCCCACGACCTCCCCGCGGACTACGAGAGGGACGTTCTCAGGGCGGTGCGGTACATGGAGACCCGCCTCAGGGAGTACGAGGACCTGTTCGAAGGGTCCAAGATATTCATGATGAGGAACGTGGGGATCGGCGTACTCAGGAAGGAGGACGCCATCAACCTGGGGGTGACAGGACCGTCGTTGAGGGCGAGCGGCGTGGACTATGACCTCAGGAAGGACATGCCCTATTCCGTGTACCCCGAGATGGATTTCGTCGTCGCCACCCACGAGGACGGCGACTGCTACGCGCGCTATCGTGTCAGGATGGACGAGATGTGGCAGAGCTGCAGGATGATCCGCCAGGCTCTTCAGAAGATGCCCAAGGGCAAGTGGAGGGTCGTCCACCCGAGGAACGCCCCGTCAGGCACCGGTCTCGGGAGGGTCGAGGACCCCAGGGGCGAGGCGGTGATGTACGTCGTCGGCGACGGCACAGACCGACCTTACAGACTCAAGATACGGAGCCCGATATTCGTGACCGTCTCGGCCGCGCCGAAGATACTGGTCGGCTACAAGCTCGCCGACGTGGTGGCGATCATGGGCGGGCTCGACATGTGCATAGGGGAGAACGACAGGTGAGGAGATGAATCTGTACCAGTTCAGCTACGGTATCATCCACTGGCTCGTGGACCTCATCAACAACATCTGGTACTGGCTCGGTGACCTTCTCCCATGGTACTTCGGAGACTTCTTCACGGCGGTGGGGGACTTCGCGGCCTCTGACGGCCATCTCTCGTTCATGGCGATACTGGTGGAGTGCGTGATCGTCATCGTGGTCGCCCTGATCAACGTGCTCAACTTCCTCTGGATATTCAGGAAGCTGAGCGGCAGGATCCTAGACTTCTACGGTCCATACTACGTGGGCTACAGGATCGGCGGCTGGCTTCAGAACCTCGCGGACGGCATGAAGCTTTTCGTGAAGGAGATCATCGTCCCCACCAAGGCCGATCGGCTCGGCTTCCTCTTGGCGCCAGTCATATTCGTTGCATCGTCGCTCGTGATACTAGCGGTGATACCGCTCAGCCCGAACTTCGGTGTGTCGACGAACGATTCCGGGGAGTACGTCTCCGCCGGCGCGCTGTTCGCGTTGGCAGCTTTCTCCATCGCGCCGTTCTCGATATTGCTCGCGGGCTGGTCCTCCAACAATAAATACACGCTCATCGGGGGAATGCGCTCCGCCGCCCAGATGATGAGCTACGAGATCCCCCTGATTCTGTGTGCCGCGAGCGTGTTCCTGCTCGCTGGCAGCTTCAACTTCGTCGACATAGTCGACGCCCAGCACGACATGTGGTTCGCCATACCCTTGTTCATCGGCTTCGTCGTGTTCCTCATCTGCCTGATAGCCGAGGTCGAGATAATCCCGTTCGATCTGCCCGAGGCGGAGGCCGAGCTCGTCGAGGGGTGGACGACGGAGTACGGCGGCATGAGGTTCGGGCTGTTCTACATGACGACAGCCGTCAGGTCGTACGCGGGGGGCGCGCTCGCGACGGCGCTGTTCCTCGGTGGGTGGCAGGGTCCGTGGTTCATCCCGGACGAGATATGGTTCCTGATCAAGGCGTACATAGTCTACACGGTGTTCATGTGGCTCACGTGGTCGGTGCCCAGGATCAGGATAGATCAGATGCTCGTGTTCGGCTGGAGGAGGCTGTTGCCCCTCGCGATGTTGAATCTCCTGATCGCGGCCGCGCTCAAGGCAGGAGGGTGGTTCTGATGGCTTCGACGGAGAAGAGCACGAAGCCCGTCGGTGTGGTCCTGAAGCCCATGAGGCGCACCGGGAAGCAGGTCGTCAGGACGCTCATCCTGGGTAAGCCTAACACGGTGCTCTACCCCGAGGAGAAGCTCGACCTGCCACAGGTGTACCGCGGGAAGCACGTGCTCGATTTCAAGAAGTGCATCGGCTGCGGCAATTGTGTCGTCATCTGCCCCAACGATTGCATGTGGCTCGAGAAGCTAGAGGATCCCGAGCTGGGCAAGATAGAGAGGCCGGGCGTGGACTTGGGCAGATGCCTGTTCTGCGGGTTGTGCGCCGAGATATGTCCCACCGTCGCCCTTCACATGACGACGGAGTTCGAGCTGGCGAACAGCGACAGGGGGAAGCTACGCCTCAGCCCGCTGGACATCAGGGACGACACCTTCGGGGAGAGGTTCGTGGAGGAGCGCGGGACCCGCCTGCTACCAGTCCTCGACCTATCGAAGTGCACGGGATGCGAGAAGTGCGCCGAGCAGTGCCCCGAGATGTGCATCGCGATGATGCCGATCGACAAGACGGGCCGGAACAAGCCCGAGATCACTCTCACCAAGTGCAACTCGCACGGCAAGTGCGCGGAAGCCTGCCCTGAGAAGGCGCTGACCATGACTGAGGTGTACGAGTCATACTTCGAGATGCCAGAGCCCAAACTGGTTCTCGACAAGTGCACGGGCTGCGGCGACTGCTGGAAC
>DUGQ01000029.1 GCA_013331315.1 Thermoplasmata archaeon | reverse complement strand
GACGCCATCGACTCGATAGACTACGTGTGGCCCATCGTGACGGCTCACGACGGCCCGGATGGAGGTCACGCTCTGAACGACTTCGTCATCTCCTTGAAGGGTACGACGAAGCACTTCCAGGGAGAGGCCATGTCCGAGAGAGAGTCCAGGGACATGGTCCGCGTCGCGTCCGCGGTCGTCGGAGGCGAGGAGGAGCTCGCCAAGAGGCCAATATTCTCCGCCATCCAGTGCCCCATCTGCCCGCTGGAGTTCGAGAAGGGGTCCGTCGAGGCGACCATGGAGTTCGCGAGGGCTGGCATCCCTGTCGTCTCGATGTCCATGGCCCTCTGCGGCCTCACATCGCCGGTCACGCTTGCGTCTACGATCGCGATCGTCAACTCGGAGAACCTCGCGAGCTTCGTCATATCACAGCTCGCCAGACCCGGAGCGCCCGTGGTCTACAGCTCCGAGTCCAGCATCATGAACATGAGGACCGGGGAGATCAAGTACGGCGCGATAGAGGAGGCCGCGCTCGCCGCCGCCGCCGGACAGATGGCGAAGCGTTATGGCGCTCCGTCGATGGTCGGCGGGTTCGGAGTCGGCCTTTACGGGACGGAGCCTGGAATCTCATCGAGCGCCGCCGAGATCGCGTTCTCCGCCATGACCAACCTCGCCCTCACGGACTTCGCATCCGGAATAGGAGGCCTGGACCAGGCGAAAGGCGCGGCGCTGGAACAGGTCGTGATAGATGCCGATGTATGGGAGTCCATCAGGGAGATACGACGGGACGTGTCGTTCGACGACGAGCACTTCATGACCGAGTTGATCGAGGAGGTCGGGCCCGGGGGGACCTTCCTCAAGTCACCCCACACGGTCCGGAACATGCGCAAGGAGCTGTTCGNNGCTGTTCGTGCCATCGCCGGAGAAGGCGGCGCTGTTCGACCTGTACCGCTCGACGGGAGACCAGAAGGCGATCGTGGAGCAGGCGCGACAGAGGGCAAGGAAGATTCTCGAGGAGCACAAACCAGAACCGCTCGAACAAGAGGTTGTCGCCAAGATAGAAGCGGTCATGACTGAGTACCGAAGATGACACGAAGGAACCACGGAGCCAAGCGAGGGGGCGACGCCATCATCTCTGCGGTTCGATCACCACTTTGATCGAGTCCTCCGCTTTCGCAACAAGTTCGAACCCTTCCCCCGCCTCGGACAAGGCGAGCCTGTGCGTAATCATGTCGCGAACCTTCACCTTTCCGGACCTTAGAAGCTCGATCGTGTCCGAGATGTCCTCTGGACTCCCGGCATATGTGGTCGTGATTGTCACCTCGTCCTTCCACATATCGCCCATCGGGATGCCCACCTCCGTGCCGGGCATCGGCGGGGCGAACATGAGTATCGTTCCCCCGCGGTCGACGCACTTGAACGCCTGCACCATCGCCTGTTTCGCACCGGTGGAGACAATCACATAGTCCGTCTTACGACCGTCGTTCGATCCGATGATACGCGCGGGGACATCTTCGGAGGCGTCGATCGCCGAGTCAGCGCCGAAACGCTTCGCGGCGTCTAGCCTGGACCGCTCGATGTCCGTCGCGATGATCCTGTTCGCTCCGAGCGCCCTGGCCAGCTTGATGTTCATCAGGCCCGCGATGCCGCTCCCGAGCACCACGACCGTCTTCCCAGGGGCGAACCTCATGAGCTTGAAACCGCGGACAACGCACGCCAAAGGCTCTATGAAGACGCCGTCTTCGTAGGACAGCTCCTCGGGGAGCACGAACACGCCATGGTTCAGGTTGATGGCAGGCACGCGTATGTACTCCGCAAACCCGCCCGGGTAGAAGTTGGTGCTGCGCAACGTGTCGCAAGTGGAGTGGTGCCCGTCAAGACAGTATCTACACTCCATGCAAGGCACGTGATGGGACACGAACACGCGGTCGCCGACCTTGTACTTCTCGACGCCCTCGCCGACCTCGACTATGTCCCCTGCGATCTCATGGCCCAGCACGAGCGGCGCGCGCTTGATCCTGTACCACTCCATGACGTCGCTCCCGCATATGCCGCTCGCGACGACCTTGACCACGATCTCGCCCGGACCCGCCTTCGGCTTGGGCATCTCCTCGAGGCGCACATCGCGGTTGTTGTAGTACATCGCCACGCGCATCGGTCGTGCAACTCCGGAGGGCTATCACTTCTTCTTCGTGAGCTTCTTGAACAGCTCGTACGCTTCTTTCGCGGTGGCGTCCTCGTGCACTATCTTGCGCACGGCCTTGATCATCGGCACGGGGTGCTGGGACTGCCAGATGTTCCTGCCCATGTCGACGCCGATCGCTCCCTTGGATATCGAGTTGTGGGTCAGCTCCAGCGCCTCCTTCTCGGTCATCTTCGGTCCTCCCGCGACCACTATCGGCGCGGGGCAGCCCTCGACGACCTTCTCGAAGTTGTCGCAGTAGTAAGTCTTCACGATGTGCGCGCCGATCTCCGCGGCGATCCTGCAGCTGAGCGCCAGGAAACGCGCGTCCCGCTTGCCCAGCTCCTTGCCGACGGCCGTGACCGCGAGCACGGGCATGCCGTGCCTCTCGCCGCTGTCCACGAGCTCTGCGAGGCTGAGCAGGGTCTGCCTCTCGTACTTGCTCCCCACGAAGATGGAAAGAGCGATCCCGGACGCGTTGAGCCTCAGCGCGTCCTCGACGCAGGTGATGATACCCTCGTTTGCCAGATCCTCGCCAACGATGCTCGTGCCTCCGGACACCCTGAGCACGACGGAGTTGAAGAGGGAAGGGTCCACGGACGTCCTCAGCACGCCTCTGGTCAGCATGATGGAATCGGCGTACGGCGCCAGCGGCGAGATGGTCTTCCTCGGGTCCTCGAGGGCGGTCGTCGGCCCCAGGAAGTAGCCGTGGTCGACGGCGAGCATGACGGACCTTCCCGTGTCTGGCTTGATTATCTTGGATATCCTGTTCTTCAAACCCCAATCCATGTGACAACACCTCCGAGATTTCGCGTCCCGGCAGTTGAGTGGTTGAGAAAGGAGGTAGCGTATTTATAGCTTGTCGGATGGCCATGCTGGCTCGTGGACGTGGAAACCTTATTTACGCGCGGGCGCTCTCCACGGTCCTGGGAGCGAAGGGACATGCACGACAGGATCCACACACGGCTCAGAAGGGTGGATGACTACAGGTTCGAGATTGACTTCGGGGAATGGGACGGCAAAATTTCAATGGACGAGCCGGAGCCGCTCGGCAAGGACTCCGCCCCGAACGCGGCGATGATGCTCTCGTCCGCCGTGGGACACTGCCTGTGCGCGAGCCTCCTGTTCTGCGTTGGCAAGTCCAGGGGCGAGGTGGACGACCTCTCGGCCGATGTTGAGACCCGTCTTGTGAGGAACGAGAGAGGCAGATGGCGTATTGAAGGAATAAAGGTAGATATGAAGCTGAAAATGGACGATGAGAACCAGAAAAAGTTCGAGCGATGCAGGGACCTTTTCGAGGATTTCTGCATCGTGACGGCGAGCGTGCGACAGGGAGTGAGGGTCGATGTCGACCTCGACATCTCCGCCCCCTGATCGGCCGGAGGTGTGACCATGAAGGATAGACGCGAAGGAGAGACGGAGGGGCTGCTCGAGGAGGTGCTAACCGTCCTCTCCGGGCTCAATGGAGTCAGGAAGACATTCTACCTGGACCAGGGACAGCGCGACCGTCTGGAGAAGATAGAGCGCGACAAGTCGGTCTCGCTCGGGCCGTTGACTGTACACAACGAGGGGGTGACCGAGTGCCTCCGGAGGAGGCATGTCGCGTGCATAGTCAAGGACAGGACCTTCAGGCCACCCCCCGCGCCGACGGTCGTGCTGGTCGACGAGGACGGGAAGGTCGTCGGCAGGGAGCTGATCGGAGGGGAGGAGCCGGAGGCGGCGCCTGGCCAGAAGCTTCTCTATCTGGGGAAGGATTTCGTCATCTTCCACGACGGCGGCAAGAGCAGCAGGACCAGGTTCATCCTGCCGCCGATAGCGTTCGAGGAGGTGGAGCGTGTCCCGGGGACGGCGCGCGTGTGCTCGTGCAGCCCCTCCACGAACGGCGACGCGTTCCTTCGGAATGACGCCGGACTCCCGGACGACCCCAAGCTCGCCACGATCCTGATTGGATTCGACATCGCCGTACGAACCTGACGGCCCTGCGGTTTTCGGAACGGGCTGTCGACAAGCTATCGTCATTTGAAGTTCTATCGAACATCCTACGAGGCTGTCCGTTCGGGGCAGAGTGCACCGTTGCTGGCTTTTCGAATATCTTGCCACGAGACATCGACGGTCGTCTAACCGTTTCCGACGGGGAAGAATTGTATTTGAGCAACGTTTAAATCGATTGCCCACATGCTCTGGGATGCTCCTGCCAATGGGTCGCAGTTGTCGGCCCCGGACAGGAGAGGCCAGTGGTGTTAGAATGGCAGGTCAGAAGATAAATCCGTTTGAGAACATGAAGAAGCAGGTCGACATTGTCGGCAAGAAGCTGGGACTTGACCCCGGTATCGTCGAGGTACTGAAGAACCCGAAGAGGGAGCTGACGGTCAACTTCCCGGTGCGGATGGATGACGGATCGGTAAGGGTATTCACCGGATACAGGGTCCAGCACAACGAGTCGCGCGGACCTTTCAAGGGCGGCATACGGTACCACCAGCAGGTGGACCTTGACGAGGTCAAGGCCCTGGCTGCCTGGATGACCTGGAAGACCGCCGTCGTCGACGTGCCATACGGTGGCGCGAAGGGCGGCATCATAGTCAACCCGAAAGTGATGTCAGAAGGCGAGGTGGAGAGGATGACGAGGCGCTACGCCTCCGAGATCTCGCTCATCATCGGCCCGGAGAAGGACATCCCTGCGCCTGATGTCAACACTAGCGGGCGCGAGATGGCTTGGATCATGGACACGATCAGCATGGCGAAGGGCTTCGCAGTTCCGGGAGTCATCACGGGCAAGCCATTGGAGATTGGCGGGGGGCTCGGAAGGCCTGAGGCTACCTCGCGAGGACTCGTGTTCACCGTGAGAGAGGCGGCGAAGAAGATCGGGCTGGACCTCAAGGGCGCCACCGTGGCGATCCAGGGGTACGGCAACGTCGGCGCTTTCGCACACAAGCTCATCGAGCGCGACTTCGGTTCGAAGGTCATAGCAGTCACGGACTCCAAGGGCGGGATCATCAACGAGAACGGCCTGAAGTACGAGGAGGTCATGGCGCACAAGAAGAAGACCGGCAGCGTG
>DUGQ01000173.1:2256-2612 GCA_013331315.1 Thermoplasmata archaeon | reverse complement strand
AGGGAGTTCGCGGACATAGGACAGGACCGGAGCGAGAAGTCGGTGTCCGCCGCGGGCAGACTGATGGCCAAGAGGGTCCATGGCAAGGCGGGCTTCGCCGACCTGGTTGACCGCGACGGGAAGATCCAGCTGTACTTCAGGTTGAACGATATCGGCGACAGGCAGTGGGAGCTGTTCCAGCTGCTCGACCGAGGAGACGTGGTCGGGGTCAGGGGCGGCGTCTTCAGGACCAAGATGGGCGAGATCACCGTCGCCGTCAGCGAGTTCCTGGTACTCAGCAAGGCACTGCTGCCGCTTCCGGAGAAGTTCCATGGGCTTCAGGACGTCCAGATGAGGTACAGGCAGAGGTACCTCGA
>DUGQ01000173.1:0-2224 GCA_013331315.1 Thermoplasmata archaeon | reverse complement strand
CGACATGATCATGAACGAGGATGTGCGAAGCCGGTTCATCAAGAGGAGCAAGATGGTCGCGTTCATGAGGGATTGGCTCAACAAGAGGGGGTTCGTGGAGGTCGAGACGCCCATCCTTCAGCCACTGTACGGTGGGGCGCTCGCGCGCCCGTTCGTGACGCATCACAACTACCTCGACATCGACCTCTATCTGAGAATCGCTCCTGAGCTGTATCACAAGCGATGCATAGTGGGGAACCTGGAGGCGGTCTACGAGTTCGGGAAGAACTTCAGGAACGAGGACATCGATGCCCAGCATTATCCGGAGTACACCTCGATGGAGCTCTATCAGGCGTATGCTGACTACAACGACATAATGGACCTGACGGAGTCTCTGCTCTATGACACCGCGATGCAGATCGCNNGAAGTACGCCGGCCTGGACGTGACGACTCTGAAAACCGTGGATGACGCGAGGGACGCGGCGATCCAGCTCGGCGTCAGGGACGTGGAGAACTGCTCGGACATGGGCAAGGTAATAGCCGAGATGTTCGACCAGAAGGCACAACCGAACCTGATCGACCCGGTATTCATAATCGACCATCCGTTGGAAGTGTCCCCGCTCGCCAAGAGGAAGAGGGGTGCACCCGAGCTCGTGGAGAGGTTCGAGCTGTTCATGAACGGGTGGGAGCTGGCCAACGCCTTCTCTGAGCTCAACGACCCTGTGGAGCAGGAGCAGAGGTTCAGGGAGCAGGAAAGGCTCAAGCAGGAGGGAGACGAGGAGGCGCACCCGATCGACGCTGACTACGTGCGCGCCCTGGAGTACGGTCTCCCGCCTACGGGAGGACTCGGGATAGGCATAGACAGGTTCGCCATGCTCGTGACCGACGCGCCGTCCATCAAAGAGGTCATACTCTTCCCACACATGAAGCCGGAGATTGCTTGAAGGCCGGAGAAGATGAACACTGACGAGTTGGTGTTGAAGAGGCTCTCCGCGGATCACTTGGACAAGCTCATCACCGCACAGAACGACATATTCTCGGACTACGTGATCCCCATCAGGTCGTCCCGCGAGTTCTTCGTGGAGTTCATGAGATCCGTCGGCGGCAGGATGGGGGACATAATCGTAGCCCATCAGGGAGACGACATAGTCGGCTATGTCAATCCGGTACTCGACGGCAGGCAGGTATGGATAGGCGGATTGGGCGTAGTGCCTCGGATGAGGAGGGACGGAGTAGGGACGAAACTCATGGAGGCGGCCGAGGAGTTCGCCGAGTCCATGGGAGCCGACGAGGTCATCCTGGAGGTCATAGAAGCCAACACGGCGGCCAGGAGACTCTACGAAGGTCTCGGATACGAGCCACAGGCGACTTATCTCTCAGCAGAGGGGAAGGCCGCGCAGTTCGCCGGATTCGGGCCGACACCGGACAAGGCGCAGCTGGACGAGGTGGAAGGAATCCACGCTCGCTCGTACAAGGACTCGTGTTGGCAGAGGAGGAAGAGAGCCGCGCTTGCCGAATCGGCGAGGACCTGTGAGATCTACAAGTCCGAAGGGGGGTTCGTCATGCTCCGACGGGTGTCGAGCACCGGATTCATACCGTTTCTCGGGGTCGACCCCTCTCTGAGGAGGAACGGCGTAGGCACCTGGCTGGCCAAGTTCGCTCTCAACAGGCTCTGGGAACTCGGCGCGTTCAAGGTGGCGATGTACAACGTCAACGACGACGAGGCGACGCGCAGAATGCTTGACATGTTCGATTTCGCGGTGACCCTGAAACAGCTGGAGATGAGAAAGGAGTTGAGGCAAGGGGTTTGAGGCCGCGGGCCTATTGCCTGCACTGAGCGTACTTCTCGTCCGACTCCCACTTCTTCAAGACCCAGTCCTGCAGCTTCTTGACGTCGTCCTCCTTCATGTGCCTGAACCTGCCCTGAAGCTTCAGATACTCGGACACCGGCGTCATCTTGGGCTTCCGGTTGATCTTGACCTTGCCGTTCTCGCATTCGTACAGGGTCCACATCCCGGTGTCGACCGCCAGCTTGGCTATCTCTATGGTCTTCGCGGTGTCGTGCCTCCAGCCCGTAGGGCAGGGCGTGAAGACCTGGATGTACCTGAATCCCTTGATGCGCTTGGCCTTCTCGAACTTGTTGATGAAGTCCTGTATGTTGCCTATCGACGCGGTCGCCACATAGGGCACGTTGTGCGCCATCATTATCAGGGGCATGTCCTTCTTGAAGTCGGACTTCCCGGC
>DUGQ01000135.1 GCA_013331315.1 Thermoplasmata archaeon | reverse complement strand
CCTCGCCTATCCTCCGGGCTTCGAAGGTCTTCCTCACAGGGAAGATCTTCGGGATGCCGACCCTGTTGTCGTTCGGGCTCAGCGCGTTGCCCGTCAGGCATATCCCCTTGTCGTTCATGCCGGTCGACGGCAGAAGACCGGCGTACGAGGTGCAAACGAACGAAGGCTTCTTGGACGGCCTCGCATGAAGCAGTACGACCATCGGCAAGCAGCTGGCCTCCCAGTCTTCGTTGTGACCCACGAGTACGCTGCCGTCGGCAGTGACATCGTCCGACGCCACAACGTCGGTGCAACCCTTGAAGCCCTGAGACGACATGAGCTCGTGGCAGCACATAGTGAACACCTCCTGGAAAGGCACGCCCGCTCCTTCCGAGTACCCTTCGATCTCCTCAACGAAGTCGGGGTAGAAGTCCTTGGCGTAGGGAAGGTACAGCTTCGACTGCTCCACAGCCCGCTTCCAGCTCACGCCGGTGTAGAACTCTATGCTCTCGGCCATCGCCTTCCTGTACATCTTGGCCTTGGAGGCGCACTTCCCACCAGTCTGGACGCCCATATCGTAGGGCTTGCCGGATACCTCTACGACCTGCAGCCTGGAGACCTTGCCCAATTCGATACCTCATCGGACCCGGAGAGCATCCTAGACTAAAAATCCAACGATGATGGAAGGGTCTATCTCAGGCTTCCAGGCACACCCTGGAGGAGAGACAGAGCCGCCTTGGGTACCTTCCTGCCGGCCGCTACCTGGATACCCTCCTTGGTGATCGACAGTGGCCTTGGGACGGTGTCGTGGCCCGAGCCACGCATCTTCTCGATGGTGACGCAGCGCTCTATCCTCGTCCCGGTCATGATCCTGTGCAGCCTCACCTCTCCCCTGCTCACGAATATCTCGGGCTCGACCGATGTCGGGTCGGGGACGTCCGTTATGATAAGGCAGGTCAGGTTGGACTCCGACAGGAACCTCATGAGCGACATCATGCCCATGTCGACGTCCTGTTCCCCCGAGAGTCGCTTGAGCGTGGTCAGGGAATCTATCACCACCCGCGAGTACCTGGTCTCCTTCAGCTCCTGCTTGAGCATCAGCTGCAGGGACTGGACCGATAGGTCGGGCGAAGCCTGCTTCAGCGCCTCTGTGCGGGCGTCATCCCGGGCCTCCCTGAGGGAACCGACGGCCCTCTGGGCAGCGACCTCCACCATGGAGACCTTCTTGCTGTAGGCCTTGGCGGTCGGGTGAACGTCCAGGATGCGTATCTTGCCGACATCCCAACCGAGGTACCTCACGTTCTCCCTGATCTCGGCGGGCGGCTCGTCGATGGCCACCAGGAGTGCCCTCTCGCCCTGTCTGACGCCCTGCTGCAGGAACTGCACCCCCGCTGTGGTCCGGCCGCTGCCCGCCGTCCCCGAGAGGACGTAGGGCCTGCCTGGAATCAGGCCGCCTTTGAGCATCTTGTCAAGCCCCGCGATCCCCGTGCTGGCCCGCAGCTCTTTCGCCTCCGGCGTCACCGAGCACCACCGTCCTGGGAGAGCTTTCCAGCGCCTCCCGAGATGTCGTCCGGGGGTGGGGGCAACGGCTCCTCTTCTGGCGGGCGCGGCGGAGGCGGGGCTGGCTTCTTCTCCGCCGGCTTCGTCTCTGGCTTGGGCTGCGGCTTTGGCTCGGGCTTGGGTCCTGGACCTGGTTCCGCAACGACCTCTTGTTTCGATGCGCCCGCAGCCGCGGGCTTCTCCTCCTTTGGCTGTTCCTTCTCTGCCTTCCGCTCTTCCTTCGTCGCGCGCTTCTTGCCCTTCTGCGAATCCGCGCCGGGCACGACCATAACCACCGAGGTGATCTTCATGTGTCTCATGCGGGAGTCGTGGGACGAGCCGCGGTACTTCTCGATGGTAACGCCTCTCATCAAGCCCCTGCCGTCGAACCACTTGTGAAGACGGATCTCCCCTCTCGCCAGCTGGGACTCGAGACCCGGTCTGTGCACATCCGGTATGTCGACAGTCAGGATGGATGTCGCGCCAAGGTCTGAGAGCATCCGGAAGAATGACTGGAGCGTAGCGAACTCCTCACTGGTCCGAATGTAGAAGAACTTCAGGGAAGTGAGGGAGTCGATCACGATCCTCGAGTACTTCCTCTCCTTGAACTCCTGCTTCACGAGTTCCTGGATCGTGCTTATCGTTACATCGGTCGGGGCCTTCTCGGAGGTCCTCCTTATCGCGTCGCCGACGGACTTGAGCGAGACGACCCGTCTCTCGCTCGAGACATCCCTCACGGGCGTCTTGTCGTAGTTCAGTATGTCGGGCGTGCCGTCGAGAACGCCTATTCCGTCGAGGTCCCATCCGAACTTGAGGTAGTTGTAGCGCACCTCGTTCGGTGGCTCGTCCACGGCGACATAGAGGACGCGCTCTCCGTTCACCGCGCCCTCTCTCAGGAAGTGCATGGCAAGGGTGGTCTTTCCCGTTCCCGTCGTGCCCGACACGACATAGGGTCGCCCGACGAGCAGGCCGCCCTCCAGCATGTCGTCGAGCCCCTCAACGCCTGTCTTCGCTCTGTCGCGAATCATGGAACCCCTCTAGGCAAAGACAATCAGGCTCTGCTCTCCTCAAGATTCGACTCGAACGACCATATACTTTTCTCTCTGACTCGCCAAGCGCGATAATGTTGCGCGTCCCCGGCGCTCGAATCGTCGTCCAGCGCGGAGTCGGCCCGCTGGCCTGACAAGCTTATTATATCTGCATCCGTTTTCGTTTGGCGAGAAGAGGGGAAATGCCAGTCATCAACTTCAGCTACTCGGACCTCTGCAGACTGATTGGCTCGGAGGTGCCCATGGACACGATCCGGGAGAGGCTCCCGATGATGGGCGCCGACCTGAACGCTGCGGAGGACGGGGCCGACGAGATATCCTTCGAGTTCTATCCCGACCGGCCGGACCTGTACTCGGTCGAGGGAATCGCCAGGGCACTCAGGGCGTTTCTTGAGCTCGGGGGAGAGGAGACGCGATACGAGGCCGAGCCGTCGGACGTGGTGATCGAGGTGGACCCGTCCGTAGAGTCCGTGAGGCCCTACATCTGGTCCGCGGTCGTCGAGGGACTCCGGATCGACGACCCGTTGATACGATCCATGATGGACCTCCAGGAGAAGCTCCATCTCACGCTCGGACGGAACCGCAAGAAGGTCGCCATAGGCATACATGACATGTCCGCGGTGCGGCAACCGTTCACTTACAAGGCCGTCCTCCCCGACGAGATCAAGTTCTTCCCGCTCCAGGGGACAAGGGAGATGACCCCGGCGGAGATACTCGCTGAGCACGACAAGGGCAGAGCCTACGCATTCGTCCTGGAGGGGAAGGAGCGTTACCCGGTCATCGTCGACCGCGACGGGATCGTGCTTTCCATGCCTCCAATCATAAACGGGATCGCCACGGAGNNCCGGCAGAACGGCGAATCACTGACCGCCCCCGACCTCGCGCCCAGAGAGCTGAGGCTCGATGTCTCATACGCCAACAGGTGGCTCGGCTCGTCGCTCTCGCAGGGAGAGATGGCGAGGTGTCTGCGCCGGCTAGGCCACGACGTTGTGGCCGACGGCGAAACTCTGAATGTCCGAGTCCCGCCCTACAGGGCGGACATACTCCATCCCGTGGACCTCGCCGAGGATGTCGCTATCGGCCATGGCTACGAGAAGTTCGGCAAGGCGTTCCCGCGGGAGGTCACATTCGGGGTGGACGACCCGCTCGTCTCCTTCGCGGGCAGGGTGCGCCCGATACTCGTGGGCCTTGGGTTCTTCGAGGTGGCCACCCTTTCGTTGTCCAACGAGGAGGAACAGTTCAGGGCGCTCAACCTCCCGCCCGAGAGCGAGGCACTCAGGATACTGAACCCGGTCTCCGAGGCGCACACTCTCGTGAGGGT
>DUGQ01000220.1 GCA_013331315.1 Thermoplasmata archaeon | reverse complement strand
AATATAGTGCTGAAGCAGTACAGGCTCGAAGCCATCGCCGGTGGAGCGAACGCCCTGTGCGAGGTCACGGTCAAGCTGGGAGACACGGAGAACCCCGGGTTGATATCGCTGGGGAAGAGCGTCGGCTCGGACATAGTCACGACAAGCGTGGACGCGACGGTGGAAGCGCTGAACAGGCTCTGGGTCTGCAAGCTCAGCGCGAACGGCAAGAACAACATTAAGAGGGCTTACTGATACGCGTTCGTCGCGCGCAGCGAGGCGGAGTGTGAGTCCAGATGGGCAAGACCATTGCGGAGAAGATACTTTCGAAGAAGTCAGGCAGAGAACTCGAGGCCGGGGAGATAACGGAGGCCGAGGTAGACTACGTCATGGTGAACGACATCACTGGACCCGCGGCATTCGACGAGTTCGACGCTCTTTGCACGCCCCTGCTCAATGACAAGGTGGTGCTGATACCCGACCACTATGTCCCCAACAAGGATGTGGCGTCCGCGAAGCAGGCGAAGAAGATGAGGGACTTCGCCAAGAGGCACAGGGTGAAGAACTACTACGAGGTCGGCTCCGGAGGGGTGTGCCACCAGGTCATGATAGAAGAGGGGTTCGCGGCGCCTGGAAGACTCATTGTAGGAGCGGACTCGCACACGTGCTCCTACGGGGCGCTCGGGGCGTTCTCCACGGGCATTGGGAGCACCGAAGCGGCGACCGTCTTCGCCAGGGGCGTCCTCTGGTTCAGGGTACCGGAATCCATGAGGTTCGCCGTCGAGGGCACGTTGAACCCGCACGTGATGGGCAAGGACATCATACTCACGATCATAGGAGACATAGGCGTCGAGGGGGCGCTGTACCGCTCAATGGAGGTGGTCGGAAGCTCGATCGCCTCGCTCAGTCTCTCGGACAGGATCACTATCGCCAACATGGGTATCGAGGCGGGCGCGAAGACCTGCATCATACCGCCCGACCAGAAGGTGCGCGAGTACCTGAAGGGGAGGGTTAGAGGCGACTACGAGTTCGTCCTCGCCGATGACGACGCTACATACTCGGACACGAGAGAGTACGACGCGTCGGAAGTAGTTCCCGTTGTCGCGAAGCCGCACCTTCCGAGCAACGTGGTGCCCGCGAGCGAGGTCGGCGTCGAGATAGACCAGGCATACCTCGGCTCCTGCACGAATGGGAGGATAGAGGACCTCAGGGTGGCTGCGCGGCTGATGAAGGGGCGCAAGGTCCACGGAGGCGTCCGCATGATAGTGGTCCCCGCCACGAACCGCGTGATGGAGCAAGCGATAGAGGAGGGGCTCGTGAAGGTATTCATGGACGCTGGGGCGTTCATCTCAGGACCGACTTGCGGCGCGTGCCTCGGGGGATACATGGGCGTGCTCGCCCCGGGCGAGAAGTGCGTGAGCAGCACGAACAGGAACTTCGTCGGCCGCATGGGAGACAAGGACTCAGAGGTCTACCTGGCGAACCCCGCCGTGGTCGCCGCCAGCGCGATCGCCGGCAGAATAGTCGACCCCGGGGAGGTGGCGAGATGAAGAAGACCATTAAGGGGCGCGCTTGGCGGTTCGGCGACAACGTCGACACCGACCAGATAATCCCCGCGGAGTACCTCGTGACAATGGACAACTCCGAGCTCGCGAAGCACGCGTTCGCGAAGGTGCGGCCAGGCATGTCCGAAGAGATTATGCAGGGTGACGTCATTGTCGCCGGCAGGAACTTCGGCTGCGGATCCAGTCGGGAGCACGCTCCGAGAGCGCTCCTCGGAGCAGGCGTGTCCTGCGTTGTTGCCGAGTCTTTCGCTCGCATATTCTTCCGAAATGCGATCAACATCGGGCTCCCGCTTGTCGAGGCGTCCGTCGAGGCGGCCGAAGGGGACACGATACTCGTGGACCTCGAGAGGGGAACGCTCACGAACGAGTCCGACGGCACGAGCTACGAGTTCAAACGATACCCGCCGTTCATAATGACGCTCGTGGAAAAGGGCGGCCTCATACCGTACACGAAGGAGATGCTGGCTTGCAGAGAATCGCAGTGATACCGGGAGACGGGGTGGGCCCCGAGGTCGTACGCGAGGCGATGCGCGCGCTGGAGGTCGTCTCCGAGAAGCGCTCTATATCGCTCGACTACGAGGAGTTCCCGCTCGGCGCGGGCCATCACCTGGAGACGGGGGAGGTGCTCTCGGACGAGACACTCGCACGGCTCGAGGGCAAAGACGCGATACTCCTCGGCGCGATGGGGGACCCGAGAGTCAAGCCCGGAGTGCTCGAGAAGGGCATCCTGCTCAGGCTCAGGTTCCACTTCGACCAGTACGTCAACCTCCGTCCGGTCATGCTATACGACGGAATCCCGTCCGCCCTTGCCGGCGACCTGCGCGACGTTCGCATGAGGTTCGTGCGGGAGAACACCGAGGATTTCTATGTCGGCCTGGGTGGCAGAGTGAAGGCGGGAACATCGAGAGAGGACCTCTTGCTCAAGAGGAAGGCCTATGAGGCCAAGTTCGACGTCGGCGTGGACCTATCCGGCGACGACGAGCTCGCCTATCAGATCGGCGTGATAAGCAGCGGGGGCGCGCGGAGGGTGATAGACTACGCGTTCTCCCTGGCGAAGCTCAACGGCATAGACCTCGTCACCTCGGTGGACAAGGCAAACGTGCTGACGGAGATGTACGGTCTGTGGCGCGAGGAGGTTGTCGCCGCGTCCGCCAGACACGGGATACCGTCCGAGTTCCTCTACGTCGACGCCGTCGCGCTGTACATGGTGAGGAACCCCAAGCGCTTCAAGATCCTTGTCACGCCGAACCTCTTCGGAGACATACTCACTGACCTGGGCGCCGCCCTTCAGGGCGGCCTGGGCTTCGCCCCCTCAGGGAACATCAACCCCGAAGGGGTGAGCATGTTCGAGCCCATGGGCGGCGCGGCGCCCCCGCACACGGGGCCGGGCGCGGACAAACCCCCCGCGGGCGGGGGCGGGGGGGCGGCGGTGCAGAACGGGAGAGCGGCGGGTTGGGGAAAAGGGGAGNNGGCTCCGCCCCCGACATCGCGGGCTTGGGACTGGCGAACCCGATCGGAGCGATACTCTCGTCGGCCCTCATGCTGGACTCGCTGGGCCAAAGGGACGCCGGTAAGATGATCGAGGAGGCGGTGAAGGAGGTGCTCAGGGACGGCAAGCACCGCACGCCAGACATAGGCGGGGCGACTTCGACTACGCAGATGGGGGACGCGGTCGTCGAGACACTCGAGCGGATGGACTGAGGGAACGTACGGGACATCACTTGGACAGAGGAGAAACAATGAAGGCACTGGTAGTTGGAGCATCCGGACAGATGGGAGCGATGAGCGTGAGGGACCTGGTGGACGCGTACAAGGCCGACGTGGTCGCGGCGGACCTCCGCCTGGATAG
>DUGQ01000159.1 GCA_013331315.1 Thermoplasmata archaeon | reverse complement strand
CAGTTCATAGGCCTTGTCGAAGTGGTCCTCGATCGCGCGCTTCCCCCGGCCCGTGATTATGATGATGTCGGTGATCCCTGAATCCACCGCCTCCTCGACCACGTACTGTATCGTCGGTTTGTCCACGACGGGAAGCATCTCCTTGGGCTGCGCCTTGGTCGCGGGCAGGAACCTGGTACCTAGGCCCGCAGCCGGAATGACCACTTTCATGCCGCAAATGAACAGCCGGTAATCATATAATCCTTTCCCGGGGAGGCCGCCAGCCATGAAAGGTTTATTATCGGAGAAGGGGTTCGAGCTGACATGCGCATCTGCGTGATTGGGGCTGGATATGTCGGCCTCGCCACCGCTGTCATGTTTGGGAAGCTCGGCCACACGGTCTCGTGCGTCGATGTGGACCCACGGCGCGTTCGAGCGGTGAATTCGGGGCATTCGCCCTTCTACGAACCTCCTCTTGAGAAGGAGCTCTCGCGGTTGGTGAAGAGGGGAGATCTCAAGGCGACAGCGGACCTCATGGCTTCTGCGGGAGACTCCCGGTTCGTGTTCATCTGCGTCCAGACCCCCTCGATGTCTTCCGGTCGGATAGATATTCGCGCTCTGAAGTCCGCCTGCAGAGACGTCGCGAAGGTGCTTCGCAAGACCGAGGACTACAAGATAGTCGTGGTGAAGAGCACGGTCGTGCCGTCGACCACCGACACCACAGTGAGACAGCTCTTGGAGGTGGGTTCTGGCAGGGTCGCGGGACGGGACTTCGGGCTCTGCATGAACCCCGAGTTCCTCCAGGAGGGCAGCGCGCTCAAGGACAGCATGGAACCCACCAGGGTCGTCTTGGGGGCGCTCGACAGCCGATGCGGGAACGCGCTGATGAAGCTCTACTCGCCCATCAAGTCGGACAAGATCAGGACGGACCTGCGCACGGCTGAGATGATAAAGTACGCCTCAAACACGTTCCTGGCCACCAAGATCAGCTACGCGAACGAGATCGCCAACATATGCTACCGGCTCGGGATAGACTCCGAGGAGGTGCTCAGGGCCGCCGGGAAGGACCCGAGGATAGGCCCGTTGTTTCTCAAGCCCGGGCTGGGGTTCGGGGGAAGCTGTCTGCCCAAGGACGTGAAGGCTCTGAGGCAGAAGGCCAGGACAATGCAGTATCCATCACGTCTCCTGACGGCCGTGCTGGCCGTGAACGAGGAGCAACCGTTCGAGGCGTCGTTCATGCTGAAGGAGATACTGGGGACGTTGGAGGGCAAGAGGGTCGCCGTCTTGGGGCTCTCATTCAAGGGAGGCGTCGACGATGTCCGCGAGACGAGGGCGGTGCCTCTCATCGCGGGGTTGTTGGCTAGCGGCGCGGAGGTCGTGGCATACGACCCGATGGCCACCTCGCAGTTCATCGAGCTGATGCCGACGATAGCCTACGCCTCCACTGCCGCGGAGGCGATGACCGGGGCCGACGCTTGCATAGTCCAGGCGGACTGGCCCGAGTTCAGGAAGCTGGGAAGGAAGGAGTTCTCCAAGATGAGGAATCCTGTGGTGGTGGACGGAAGGAGATTCCTGGTGCCGTCGAAGGTTGAGAGGGCCGGGGCGAAGTACTACGGCGTGGGATACGGGCCTGCCAGGAAGGCCTGACGCGGTGTCGTAACTCTGCAAATCATAATAAGGGCCGAACCGTTTCCGTTGGCCTCGAGGCTGCATGAAGGTAAGTGTGGTTCTGAACCTCCTCAACGAGAGGAGGCATATCCGGGACCTCCTGGACAGCCTGGTCGTGCAGGAGGGTCCTCTGGAGATAGTGGTCGTCGATGCGGGGAGCTGCGACGGGACTGTCGAGATAATCAGGACGTACATGAAGGATCATCCCGACATCACGCTACATCATCGCCCTGGCACGAGGGGTGAGAGCACCAACTTCGGCATTTCTCGGGCGACAGGGGACGCCGTCGCGACAATCGGGGGCGACTGCATCGCGAACCCGTTCTGGGTTCGAGAGCTCCGCAGCTCCCTCGCGCAATACGATGTCGTCGCCGGGAAGACAATCAACATCGGATATCACGCCTTCGAGGACCTGGAAAGGGTGGAGCTGTACCATCGCGGCATGGACATCTCCCACCCGAGCGCCAGCATGGCGTGGAGGAAGAAGGTCCTGGACGACGTGGGCGGGTTCGACCCTTGGTTCGTCACTGCCGAGGACATAGATGTCAACCTGAGGGCCGTTTCGAAGGGATACACACTCGGCGTGAACGAAAACGCGATCGTCTATCACCGCACGAAAGGTAGCTTCAAAGGGTTCTTCAAACAGGCCTTCTGGAACGGCTGGGGACGGAAGCAACTCACCATGAAGCACGGCTATCTCTGGTCGTCCTACAAGCCCACGCGCCTGATGGAGACTACGAGGTCCTTCTGGGCCGTGTCGAGGCTGGCGGTCGCCGTCCTTGGCTATCTCTCGTGCAAGGTGTTCGAGTCGCCCCCGGAGGGAGGCGACAAATCGAAGCAGAGGGGTTCAAGGACGAGCCGTTCGAAAACCCTGTTCCCGGGGAGATGACATCGTGACCCTTCCAACAGTCTCCGTCGTGATACCGACCATGAACGAGGAGAAGAGCGTGGGCCTGGTCATCGATGAGGTGAAGAAGGCCTTCGAGGGGAAGAGAGCGCCCGAGGTCATCATCGTCGACACCAATTCGAGAGACAGGACGAGGGAGATCGCCGCGTCGCTTGGCGCGATCGTCGTGGACGAGCCGAGGCGCGGTTACGGCAGGGCATACAAGACAGGGTTCGAGCGATCAACGGGGGAGACGGTGGCCACTCTTGACGCGGACATGACCTATCCTGCCTCCGACATACCCCGACTAGTCGAGATGCTCTACGCCGAAGACTTCGATTTCATCACGACGGACCGCTTCGCGAACATGGAGGAAGGCGCCATGGGGGCCAAGCACCGCCTGGGCAACTGGTTGCTCTCGTCGACGACCAGGCTGCTCTTCCGCGTG
>DUGQ01000214.1 GCA_013331315.1 Thermoplasmata archaeon | reverse complement strand
GGGCGGCCTTCTTGGGCCTGTCTGCGGCGGAGAGCCCGAGACGACGTGCGCACTCCCTCAGTATCAGCTTCCTCCCTTCAGGGCCTATCTTGCTGTCGACGGGTATGTCGGACGCCGCCTCCATGACGCTCTCAGAAGCGTACGGAACCAGGAATTCCTTATGCACTTTTGCAGAATAACCCTGTAGCATCTTCGCTTCAGACAAAGCCTTTTCAAGGTCAATGGTCATCGCGCCTGCCAAGTCGTCGGAAGACTCATACTTCGCGTATCCCGCGAACAGCTCGTCAGCGACGCCTCCTGAGAGGATTCCTACCTCGGAAGCCCTCTTTATCACGCACAGGGTGGGGATGGTGTACGACGCGCTCACGGGCCCCGTTCCAGGGTGTATCTCCTTGGCCAGCTGGACGAGCTCGACGATGTCCTGGTCCGTGATGATGATCGTGCTGATCTCGAGACCGTCGTCGGAGGCGAATGACCCGGCATTCGCCTCGTCGTAGGAGGACGGTGCGCAGGCGCAGTAGCAGCGCACGCGCACACGCTTTTTGGCGAGCGCTGCGACGATCGAGCTGTCCAACCCTCCCGAGTAGGCCACCGCCACCGCGTCGAAAGGCCTGACTAGGTCCGCCACGACTCCATCTATCGTGCTCAGGAGTGCATCCGCGTCGGTCACGGGACGGTTAGGGGACGAACGCCTAATTAATGCCGCGGGCGACAATGACGACGCGCGTCAGTCGCCTGCCATGTCAGAGCCGGCCTTCCATTTGCCTGTCTGGGCTGGCGCACGGTTGGCCAGACATTTACCAAAGGCTTAAAAAGAGCATAGCTTATTTACCTGGTAGGAATTGCTCCAACACGCCTTTAGGGATGGAGGATTGTTTGATGAATGACGATGACCTGATGAAAGTCAAGGTATGTTTCATAGGCGATGCTGGCGTCGGAAAGACCAGCTTGATCAAGAGATTCGTTTTGGACGTCTTCGACGACCGCTACATCGCGACCATCGGCACGAAGGTCACCAAGAAGATAGTCGAGGTGGACGAGGGAAGCGACCAGGCGAAGGTCATGATGCTGATTTGGGACATCATGGGCCAGAAGGGCTTCCGCGAGCTTCTGCGCGAGGCCTACTTCTTCGGAGCTCACGGTGCCATCGCGGTGTGTGACCTCACCAACAAGGAGACCCTCGAGGAGCTGCGGTACTGGATCAAGGCGTTGACGGACGTCGCAGGCGATGTTCCGATAGTGTTCGCCGGGAACAAGGCGGACTTGGAGAACGAGACCGTCGTGAAGGAGGCGGACCTGCAGGATCTAGCATCCAAGTACGGTGCCAAGGCATTCCTCACCAGCGCCAAGACCGGCCAGAACGTCGAGAGCATGTTCAAGGCCCTTGGCGCAGCGATGGCCTCGAAGATGGGCTCCCGGTGACGATGGCCAGTACCCGTTCCCAATGTTGATAACAAGCTGAGAACGCTTATAACCCCAGCGGGGGCTATAAAAGACCGCTAACCGATGCCTCAGGGGCTGTTGACTTTGAGAGAGGGGCAGACAGCGGTCACAAGCAGGCGTTCTTGCGTTCGGTCCAGAGTGGCGGCCGGNNCCTGCCCGATGGCGGGATCGAGATCTCCTCCGCGGAGTCTCTGCCCTCCTACGAGCGCATGTTCCATCTTCACGAGGGCGACCCCTACGCCGCCACGGACTACGACTGGATGAACTCCACAGGCCCATACAACCCGGGCACGTTCGACTACGACGGGGACGGATACTTCGGGGTCACGATACGCAAGAACCTCCCGTCCCAGCGTTGGAGGCATTTCTGGGTGCTCGATCCTGCCGTGAACTCAGACGTCCGCTTGGAAGGCGATCTCACGGCGCACCTCTGGTTGGCCTCCAGGGACAACGAGTCCGCGACACTGGCCACGGTCCTCTTCTCTGACATGGACCCTGCGGACTGGTACGACCCCGATGCGTGGCCCGAGATAGCCACGGCGACCGTTCCCCTGGCGGGCCCGATATTCGATCAGTTCAAGGCATACGACCTGACCGCCCCAGGTGTTGACTATGTCCTGCCCGAGGGACATCGCTTGGCCATCACGGTGATGCGGGGTGACCCTCTCAACGATGGCCTGATGGTCCTGTACGACCAGACGGCATTCGACTCATACGTGCTGGTGAACACTCCAGATTTCATCATGGTTGACGATGTCTCGGTCATGGATTCCCTGGGTGTCCCTAGGACCGTGTTCTCCGATGTGGAGGATGTAGTGGTAATCGCGAACGTGTCGGACCCGTTCGGCGCCTACGACATACTGGGCGCCACGCTGCAGGTCGCCTATGCGGCGAACGGCACAGTGATAGACGAGCTCAGCTCGCCGATGGCCCTCCTTGCGGAGGACGCGTCTCCTGAGAACTCCTGGAAGACGTTCACGCACACTGTCGAGGGGCTCGGCAATGGCACTTACAACGTCACGGTCTTCTCCGTGGACCCGCAGGGCACTCCCTCGTGGCTGAGCGCCTTGTTCACGGTCATATCTGTCGACCACTTCGGACTCGAGACCCCCTCGGTGGTGACCGTCAACGAATCGTTCTCATTCACTGTCTCCGCTCTCGACGCGCTCGATTCGGTCATCGTGGAGTGGATTGGCTCTGTCGGATTCGAGACCTACTCCGAGGACATGATGTCCCCCTCTACTGGATCGCTCAGCGTCACCTCGGCCACGATATCTCCTTCGGACATGGGACAGCTGGTGGTGACCGGCCAGGCATATGACTACTCCGAGGAGATAATCTTGATCAGAGCCGTGTCCGGCTCGCACGAGGGCTGGAGCGCCCCCATCGACGTGCGAAGCGGGCCGGTAAGCGTCGTGACGATGGACCCGCCCGGCCCGTCCATAGTGATAGGCTCGGGAACGGTTCAGGACTTCAGCGTGGTCGGCGCCGACGAGTACGGGCACGTGAACACAACGTGGTCTCCGGAATGGTCCATGCACGGTGATCTAGGTTCGTTCTACGTAGACGGTTTCGAGTCCAGCCTTCAGGCCACGAGCGCGGGCTCGGGCTTTGTCAACTGCTCCAACCCGGTGACAGGGGCAATGGCCTCGGTGTCCGTAACCGTGAGTCCATCTGCTCTCAGCCTGATCGTCACCCTTCCCAGCGACTCCTTGACGATTCGCGAAGGTCTCTCCCAGGCTCTGGAGGCCCGCGGCTACGACTCGTTCGGCAACGAAGTGGACATAGGCACAGCGGTGTGGAGCACCAACACATCGGGGGCCGTGGTGGGCACAGGCTCGGCGGCGGTGTACACCGCGGGGTACATACCAGAGACGGGGTCAATCGAGGTCTCAGTGGGCAATGTGAAGGCCATCATCTGGGTGGTAGTCACGGTGGCTCTGAACGGCCCCTCCTGGCTGAACACCATCCCGGTTCAGATTGCCAGCGAGGACAGCAACTGGACGTTGTACCTCAGCTCCTACTGGCAGCACACCAACGGCACGAGCGCCCTCAGTTGGTATGTGGAGGGAGTCAACACCTCGCTCTACATAGTCACTCACGATCCCGTGTACAACGGACAAGTCAAGTTCCTGACGCAGCCAGACAAGTGGGGGGACGATTCGTTCCGCCTCTGGATAAGAGACCCTGACGGCTTCTCCGCCTACCAGGACATCACCGTGAACATACTGCCGGTGAACGACAGGCCCAGGTTCGTGAACAGCCCTCCTTCGGAACTCTACGTCAAGTTCGATACCTCGTACTCTTTCGACTACGGATACTACATCAGAGACGTCGACACCGCCAAGAGCGAGCTGAGAATGACTTCGAGCCTTTCAAGCAACATCTATTTCAACTGGCTCATCGGAACTTTCATGTTCCCGGAGAAGGACGGCACAAACAGTTACTTCGAGGTCGCCAGCCTTACTGTCACGGACGCGCCAGCGGGGGTCAGCTCGGACTCCACCAACTCGGACTCGATCACGGTGGTCGTGCGCGTGACGGACGACAACCCGCCTTCCCTGAACGAGTCTCTGCCGGACGTCACTCTTTTGGAGGGCGAGGTGGACCATTACGCCTTCGACCTGGATGACTACTTCTTCGACCTGGACAACGAGTATCTCGTGTACACCCGGGACTTCCAGAACATACTCATCACGATAGAACCCGTCTCGCACGAGGTGTACATCTCGGCTACGAGCGAGTGGTCCGGCACGACGGACGGGACATTCACCGCGATAGACCCGATAGGCGCGCTGAAGACGGATACCGTCACCGTGACCGTCATTCCAGTCAACGACCCGCCATCCATAAGGAACCCTGGGACGGTTCATGTCAGGTACGACTACCCGCATGTCATCGACGCGTCGATGTACGTCAACGACCCAGACCACGCTTTTGAGGAGCTCACGTTTGAGTTCAACACGCCATACGTGACCTTCTCGGGCGAGGAGATCGAGTTCCTGTTCCCCGCAAGCCTGGCGGGCGGGCCGTTCACCGACCCATACATCGTCCCTGTGAGCTTCAATGTCACCGACCCGGAGGGGAGCCGAGCTTCCACGAGCTTCGATGTCGTCGTAAGCGACAACATGCCCCCATCGGTCAGAACCCCTATGCCATACTACGACTACATCTCGTTCCTCGAGGACCACTACCTGAACAACACGATCAGGCTCGATGTGTTGTTCGTCGACATAGACGATGGTGAGCAGAATCTCGATTTCGTAGTGACTGGCAACGAGAACGTTATGGTCCAGATCTATCCAGATACGGCGGTCAACTTCACCGCGACGAACAACTGGTCGGGCACCGAGGTCCTGGAGTTCAAAGCGGTGGACGAGCACGGCGGGTGGTCTTCCTGGCAGCTCACCGTTACGGTGATACCGGTCAACGACGCGCCTGTGATATACCAACTCCCGGACTTCGTCGTCCAGGGAGGGAACAGCCGCAGCTTCGACATATCGCGCTACTTCTTCGACAGCGAGACGACCTTCTCCGAGTTGAAGATAGTCGCCTCCCCCGACTCGATGGTCTTCGTCGCCGGCAAGTACCTATATGTCACGCTGCCGAAGGGTACGACTGAGGTGACCGTGACTCTCTTCGCCAGGGATTCCGACGGCGCTGAGTCGAACACCGTTACCTTCAACGTCAAGATAATGGAGGATTGGGCCGACGTCATAGGCTACCCGTACAGCTTCGTGCTCGTCGTCCTTGTCGCTGGCATCGGAGCTTACTTCCTCGCGCGGAGGATTCCACGGCCCTTCGCTCTCCAGGATCTGTTCCTGATACACAACGACGGCAGGCTCATCGCCCACGCGACTCGGGAAGAGAGCACGAACATCGACAAGGACGTCGTGAGCGCGATGTTCACCGCCGTGCAGGAGTTCGTGAAGGACTCCTTCCAGGCCGGAGAGGTCGGCCTCAAGAAGCTGGAGATCGGCGAGAAGAACGTCATGATCGAGAAGGGCGGCTCCGTCTACCTGGCTATGATATACTCCGGCTGGCCTCCAAAGGACGTCTTCGACACCCTCAGGATGCTGCTGAGCGACGTCGAGGAGCGGTACAAGGGAAGGATCGAGCACTGGAACGGAACGAAGAAGGCGCTGAAGGGAGTCGACGAGATGCTCCACACCTACATGTTCCGCAAGTACCAGCCCGGCGGATGGGCCCCCGAGGAAGAGGGCATCGGCGAGGAGGAGTGGGTCGACATAATCAGCAAGGAGAACTAGAAAGGCTCCTTCTCCAGCGTCAGGCTTCTGGTGAAATCCAGCAACGATTCCGACGAGTCCGGGAGGTCTATCCCGAAGTCCCTCCTGAGCCGTATCTTCTCCACTTCTCTCATGTAGTGGACAGGAAGGCAGCCGGCGTTCAGGATGGAATCGTGGAAATCCTTCTGGTCGAACCTCTCTCCCAAGGCCTTCCTCACGTCCTTCCTCAGCTGGAGGAGCCCGAGCATCCCGATGAAATACGATAGGTAGCAGGTCATCTCGTAGGTGTACGACCGCGCCTCGTTCAAAGCGGCCTGTCTCTCCATCCCTGTCTGCGCCACCAGCATCTCGGCGACCTCATCGGGCACCATCGTCTTCCTGGCTAGGCTAACGTCCGCGATGACGCGTACCACTCTGAACGCCAGGTCGTTCAGCTGGGCCAGCTTCCGCAGAGGGCCATCCCTGAACCCTTCGGAAATCATCATCCGCTCGCAGTAGAGCGCCCACCCCTCCGCGAACGACGGAGCCGTCGACATGACCCGTATGTGGGAGCTGTTCATGTTGCCGCATATTCCCTGAAGGTGATGGCCCGGGTATCCTTCATGAACCGCCGTGTTCCACACCATCGCGCTGCAGTGTTCCTTCAAGAGTTCGGGGTTGCCGTCATCAGGGGTGACCAGGAACAGTCCTTTGCGGTCCGAGCTGAACTTCCCGGGCTCGTACTGCGCGGCGAAGGGCGCCAGGTGTCTCATGAAGTTGGGTGTCTCTATCACGATGAGCTTCTCGTCATCGGGAATCGTCACGAGGTCCTTCTCCATCACGAAGTCCCTCGCCTCGGCTATGCACTCCCTGTACGACCTCAACGCCTCCTCGAATGTCGCTGGGCTGTCCTTCTTCATCTCGTGGATTGCGTCCTTCAGAAGACCGGACGGGGAGATCTCCCTTGCCAGCATCTTCCTCTGCTCGTTCACCGATTTGAGCCCCAGCTCTGCAATCTCTAGCGCCTCGTCCTGAGTGACACCCAAACTTTTCAGGCGCAAATACTCCTCGAATTCCTCCGCCCCGATGCTGCTGGTGGGGCTGGATCTGGGCAGGATCTCCTTCTCCAGCCAACTCTCGTATTCCTTGATCGCGTCAAGAGCCGTATCCACTGCTTCGCTGAGCCTGTCTGCTTGCTCTCTGCTCTCGAGTTTCGCCGCCGCTGTCTCCCTCACGGTGTTCAGGAATGCCGGAAGCCGTTTCCCGGTCTCCATGGAGATCTCCACCCAAGTCCGGCACGGGTTCACTAGGGCGGTCTTCGCCCACTCAAGGAACTGCGGCGTCTTCTCGAGCCTCGACACGATAGCATCGAACCTGGCTTCCAGGGGCTGGTTGTCTCGGAAGAACAGGAAGAACAGGGACCTCCCAATCTCCTCCTCAGCGAGGGACATCTGCTCGTGGACGCGCATTCTGGAGATCTCGAAGATCCTGAGCCTGAAGAGATACACCGCGAGGTCGCGGTCTATCTGCTCATCTTCTGTTAGGTCGCCATCGTCAAGCGACTCTAGCACTTGAACGAATTCCGAAAGGCGCTCGGATTGGCGCTCGAAAGCCTTCCTTCTAGGGTCCATCAAGTGGTGATCGTATCTATGCCAGCCCAACTGCGTGGCAAACGAAGGATCCCAACTGAGGATTTCGTCCAAGATGGACCTCGAAAGGTCCTCGAAATCCTGGTTTGCCATTGGGGACGGAATGCGCCTTTCCTCATATAAGCTTATATTAACGTCGTAAAACNNCAGCCTGTCAAAGTCACTCTCAGGCGCGATCTGGGCCTTTTCGACGTGACTATGATCGGTGTAGGGGCGATGATAGGCACGAGCATCTTCGTGCTGATAGGTGTGACCATCGACGAGGTCGGTCCCGCGATCCTCTTGGTCTTCTTGCTGAACGTCATCGTCACCTCCTTCACTGCAGGCGTGTACGCCGAGCTGGGGTCGACGTTCCCTGAGGCCGGTGGCGGATATCTGTGGGCCAAGAGGGCGCTGAAGCATCCTGGGGCCTTCTTGACGGGGTGGATGACCTGGTTCGCCCACACGGTCGCCTGCAGCTACTACGGGCTCGGCTTCGGATACGCGATGGTGGCATTCTCCCATTCGTTCAACGTGGACTTCCTGGGCCTATCGGACGAGATGATCGTCAAGGCCTTCGGGGTGGTGGCCATCATGTTCTTCGTCTTCGTCAACTACTCGGGAGTGGGCGCGACCGGGAGAACCGGTGACCTCATCACTCTCGTGCAGATACTGATCATATCCTTCTTCGTGGCGTTCATGGTGATGTACGCGTTGGACATCAATGGCATTCATATGATGGACAACTTCGATCCGTTCTTCCCCGAGGGCACGAACACGGGGAAGATACTGATGATGATGGGTTTCACGTTCATCGCTTTCGAAGGCTACGACATCATAGTTCAATGCGGCGAGGAGGTCAAGGACCCCAAGAAGAACATTCCGCGCGCCATCTTCATCTCAGTCGCGGTCGTCGCGGTACTGTACCTGAGCGTCGCATTCGCGTGCCTAGCCAACCCCGATGCCGACTGGAAATGGATCGGGGCAGAGGGGGAGAATGCCGTCATATCCTCCGCCAGGATGGTGATACCCGTCGTGGGAGCCCCGGTCGTTATCCTCGGGTCCATGCTCTCGGCGATGGCCGCCCTGAACGCCACGGTCTTCTCCTCATCCAGGGTGAGCTTCGCGATGGGAAGGGACCGGTCTCTCCCCAGGCTCTTCGGTACGATACACAAGACACGCAAGACTCCCCATTACGCGATCGTCCTAACAGCCTCGATAATGCTGTTCATGGCGCTCTTCTTCCCTCTGGATACGATAGTCGCGGCGACGTCAATCATGTTCCTTCTGCTCTTCTCCGTGGCTAACCTCGCCTCGATAAAACTTAGGAGTCGATTGACCCAGATCGACATCGGCTTCAAGACGCCCTTCTTCCCGCTCTTCCCCGTCGTGGGAATAATCTCCACGATCGGAATCGCCGCCTACCTCTGGTGGTTCATCCCCGAGGCCTGGTACATAGCGTCCATTTGGATCGCGATAGGCCTAGCGTTGTCTGCTTTCGCCAGACCCGA
>DUGQ01000002.1 GCA_013331315.1 Thermoplasmata archaeon | reverse complement strand
GACGGGATAGACATCATCATCGACAGCGTCGCCCCGGTCGTGACGCTGCAGTCTAACCCGACGGAGGCGTACGCGGGTGACAGGCTGAACATCACGGTCTCCGTCGACGACGCCAACGTGGACGATGAGAGGGTGTTCCTCCTCATCCGGTTCCCGGGGGCGGATTCGCCGCTGCCCGTGCTGATGAAGTCAATCGGCGGCGGCGTCTTCTACGCGGTCGTCGAGATACCGATGAGGACGGGGACGATAACGTACTGGTTCGAGGCGGAGGACCTAGCAGGCAACACCGCTGAGAGCGAGACCACATACTCCATCCATGTCAAGATGCACTTCATCGACGCCGCGTGGCCGTACCTCCTCGCCCTCGCGATCGCGGCCGCCCTCGGCACGGCGGCGTACTTCGTGCGCGAGTCGAAGATAGCCGTCGACGAGACATTCGTGATATACAACGACGGCAGGCTCATGGCCCACAGCACCCGCAGGCTCAAGCCCGGAATGGACGACCAGGTCCTGGGGAGCATGTTCGTCGCGATCCAGGACTTCGTCAGGGACTCTTTCAAGGACGACACCTCCTTCACGCTGCGCAAGCTGGAGTTCGGCGGCAAGTCGGTCCTCGTCGAGCGCGGCGGGAGCGTCTTCCTGGCTGCGGTGCTGCACGGCAAGGCCTCCAGGAAGGTCACGCGCCGCATGAAGACGGTGGTGGACGAGATAGAGGAGGCCTTCTCCCTAGAGCTACTGGATTGGGACGGGGACCTAGACAAGGTCCGGGGCGTAAACGACATAATGAAGAAGCTGTATTCCAGGGCGCCCGCGTTCCCGGGCAATCTGAAGTGAAGGCCAGGTGAGAATATGGCGATTCCCGTTCCCGACGTGGTCACGCTTGTCGGCGTGACGATCTTCTGCCTCGCAATGGCGGGGGCGTCGTACCGCAAGAAGATATTCGACCTATCAGGCTCGCTCGCGGCCTTCGCCGTGGGAATGATTATCGGGGTATGCGGGAGCGTCCTGTGGCTCGTCCTCCTCTTGGTCTTCCTCATCACCAGCTTCGGCGCGACCAAGTACAGGTTCGAGTGGAAGCAGGCAGAGGGTTTCCAGGAAGGGACGAAGGGCGAGAGGACCTGGAGGAACATCGTCGCCAACGGTGGGATACCGACGGCCATCGCGCTCGTCAGCTTCCTCGGGGAGGTCGTCGCGAACGGCGGTGCCAGCCCCAACCCGTTCCCGAAGGACGTGGCGAGCTTCCTGTTCGTTTCATCTATCGCGGTCGCCGCGTCCGACACGGCCGCTAGCGAGATTGGCATAATCGACCCTCGGGTCTACTTGATCACCACCCTCAAACGCGTCAAGCGGGGCGTGGACGGCGGAGTCTCGCTCACGGGTACGATCGTCGCCTTCGTCGCCGCGGCGTACACGTCCGTCGTGGCGTACGTCGTGTTCGCCACCCTCGACACCGACCTCCTCGCAGGTCCGAGGACGTTGCTGATACCGATGCTGTGCGGCTTCTTCGGGTGTCAGATAGACAGTGTGATCGGAGCCACTTGGGAGAGAAAGGGGAAGGTCGGCAAGCTGGGGAACAACTTCATATCGATAGCGATAGGCACCGTGCTCGCGCTGCTCTTCGCCCTGGGCTCCGCCTGATCTCACCGTCTGAGAGAATCGACGATCCCGACGACATCCTTGAGCCGTTGCGCGTGGGCGTCCGCCCTCGCGTTTGAGTGTTGCTTCTCGGTTCGCACCTGGACGGCCATCATCCCGCAGTCCTTCGCGCCATCGACATCGGCTCGCGGGTCGTCCCCCACATGCAACGAGGCCCTTGGCGGCGCCCTGAGCCCTTCGAGAGTGGTCCTGAATATCGCCTGAGCCGGCTTCCTGACCAGGACCTCGTCGGAGAATGTGGTGACGTCGAAATACTCGAGGATTCCCTGGTCCTTGATGACGGTCCTCAGGATGGACCCCGGTGTCCTTCCGGTGTTCGACACTAGTCCCAGCCGCAGCCCCATCGACCGCACCTCCTCCAGGACCCCCTTCGCGTCGGGCAGCAGGATCGGCCTGTGCTCGAGCATGCTGACGGCGTACGCCTCCTCCACCTCGGAGAACCCTTCGTTGCCGAGCTTCGACGGCAGCCGCCACTCGATGCAGCTCAGCATGAACAGCACCTGGTCCCTCACCGTCATGTCCCTGCACTTGCCCCACGCGAGGTCGAGGAAGCTCCCTGTTTTGGCATAGGCCTCGCCGATCTCCTCCATCGGATGTGGCCTTCCGCGCGCCTTGAGAATGTCCGAGATCTTCTCCATCCGGATCCTCGCGACCTCGAGTGAACCTCCAGGTACTTCCTGTATCAGCGTGTCCCAGAGGTCGAAGGTGACCGTTCCCAATCGTCTCATGTCAAGCGGTCTGGCGAAGACCACCGTCGCTATTCAATGTGCGTGTAGGTACGCTCGTGTCTGTGGGCGGGTCAGGGGGCGACCTCTCGTTGACGACCTCGGCAAGTCTTATATATCGAATCTGTATTAGTCGGCCGAAGAGCGGTTTGACGGCCAAAGTGGCGGGGCCACACCTGGTCTCATCCCGAACCCAGAAGTTAAGCCCGCCTACGTTCTTTGCGGTACTGAGGTGCGCGAGCCCTCGGGAAGCTCAAGGTCCTTGCGACCTCGTGGCCACAACGGCTAGATGCCCTAGCCAGGTACCTTCGGGTACAGGGTGAACCGCATCGCTTGAACCCGTTGTGGGCGTGGAACGCTGTCAGCCACTCTCTCCCTTTTCATCCTCCTAACGGTTTCTGTACCATGGTACCTACACGAAAGGGTTTATATGAACTCAGGGTCGTAATCCGCCTCAGGAGCTGGCTCTGTTGGCTTTGTCGACCGAAGAGAAGTTGATATTGTCAGTCATCTTGACCGTCGTGATGATCCTGGTGGTGTACTACGAGCTGAGGGTCATGAGGGGCAAGGCGAAGATCGTCAGGGCCGCCAACCTCCGGAAGGACGAGGCGCACAACGCCATCCTGACGACGCGCTCAGTCATCGACGTCGTGGAGCGGGACGGCACCGATGTGGGCAGCGCGAAGGCCGTGTTCAACAGGGCGCGGGACGCCATGGCGAGGGGCGATTACGATCGCGCGACCGAGCTGTGCGAGAGCGCGCGCATAGAGCTGATGAAGTGTCGCCAGCCCGCCGATGTCAGGGTGAGGAAGCAGCCATCATCCCCCGACTCCGTCGACGACCTGGAGAAGCTCGCGGAGGAGATAGTCAAGTCGGACCGGAGGCCAAGCACCGCCGACTCCTACAAGGGCACGAAGCTGCCAGTGGACGAAGGCTCGGGACACCTGAGCGCGAAGTTCGAGATCACGGCCGCCGGGGAGGACATGGGAGCCGCGGCGAAGCGGGGGAAGGACGTCAGCAAGGCAAAGCCGTTCCTGAAGATGGCGGAGTCGGAGTTCGAGGCAGGCAACTATCCCCGGGCGCTCTCGCTCGCCGTCAAGGCGAGGAAGGAGCTCAGTGACGCCGTGGCTGAGGACACTATACCCCTGATGAAACGCAGACCGACGCCGCTCGCGGGCGAGTGCGTGGAGGACGTCACCACGATGTCGGAATCACAGGAGCGCAGGGTGACCCTGAAGTGCGAATCCTGCAGCAGCATGGTGCTGCCAGACGACGTGTTCTGCGGGCATTGCGGCGCTCCAGTCGTCGAGGAGCGCGTGTGCCCAGGATGCGGCCGCCGCTCGGATTCGAAAGACAAGTTCTGCAGGAAGTGCGGGGCGTCCTTCTGAGCGACTTTCCATGTGTAAAGTCAGTTCGCGAATGCCGGGAGGACTGGCTCCAGCCCTCGCCTGACTGTCTTTGACCCGGAGCCAGGTGAGATTGTTTATATAGTTGAAAATTGCCTAGGAACCTCGGTTGGGCTCGCGGAGGAAGAGATGGCCGAGGAGAACACGATCTACATCGGAAAGAAGGCGACCATGAACTATGTTCTGGCAGTCGTCTCGCAGTTCAACGGCGGCTGCAGCGATGTCTGCATAAAAGCCAGGGGACGTGCCATCAGCAGAGCCGTGGACGTGTCCGAGATTGTCAGGAACCGCTTCATAAGGGACGCATCGTACAAGGACGTGAAGATAGAGACCGAACAGCTGCCTGGACATGACGGCACAGAGGCGAACGTGTCGTCCATCGAGATATACCTCGCCAGGTAGAATCACCCCAGACCTTGTGGTTCGGCCAGCCATCTAGCGCATCCAGCGTGGACGCTAGATGGCACGACGGTTTTATCATGGACTAAGCGCATCGGTCGTCAGCATATGCCAGAGGAGATCGTGTCAGCGGGGCGCGGCGAAGTCGTCCTCGTGAAGCTCGGAGGCAGTGTCATTACTGACAAGAGCAGATTACGCACTTTCAGGGAGGAGACCTGCCGTCGCCTCGGGAAGGAGATGAGCGGTCGAGACGGTTCCCTGATAGTGGTGCATGGCGCGGGCTCCTTCGGGCACATAATCGCGAGGGAACACAGACTCAACGAGGGCTACATCGACGAGTCCCAGCTGCATCCCGTCGCGATCGTCCAGCGGGATGTGCGAGAGCTCAACACGCGCGTGCTCGAGGCGCTGATAGACGGCGGTGTCAGGGGCGTCTCGATCCCGCCCGCGGCGAGCGCGACCTTCGAGGGCAAGGCGGTGAAGCGTTTCGACTCGACCCTGTTCGAGAAGATGATGTCCCTCGGTCTCGTCCCTGTCACGTTCGGGGACGTCGTCCCTGACGAGTCCCTCCGGTTCTCGATATGCTCGGGCGACCTCATGATGGCGGAGCTCGCCCGTCGCTTCAGGCCGCGTTTGGCGATCTTCTGTGCCGACGTCGACGGCGTGTTCACGTCAGACCCGAGGTCAGATGACGGCGCGAGGCTGATTCCCGAGCTCGGGCGTACCACCCTCGACGGCATCCGCCGGACCGAGTCCGTCAACCCGGACGTGACCGGCAGCATTTTCGGCAAGTTGGAGAGAATGCTGGACATCGCCTCTCACTGCGAAAAGTGTATGATACTGAACGGTGATGTTCCCGACAGGTTGCGAAAGGCGCTGGAGGGCGAGGAAGTGCCCTCAACATTGGTTTCGCCGGGGTAGGGTGTGCGGATGACGGAAGACGAGGAGCGGTCCGAAAGGATAATCGAGAGGAGAAAGAGCGACCACGTCGAGATTTGTGCTGCTGAGGACCTTACAACGGGCTACTACTACTGGGATGATGTGAAGCTACTTCACAACTCCATCCCGGAGATCGACCTTTCCGACGTGGACACTTCGACCGAGCTTCTCGGGAGAGAGCTGTCCGCCCCGATAGTCATATCAGCAATGACCGGCGGCTACGGAAAGGCAAGGGAGATAAACGAGAACCTGGCCTTCGTGGCGGAGAAGCACGGTCTAGGGCTGGGCGTCGGGAGCCAGCGGGCAGCGCTCGAGAACCCGGAGCTCGCGGAGACTTACTCGGTCATCGCGGATTTCGAGGTTCCTCTGAGAATCGCCAACCTCGGTCTGCCGCAGCTCGTGAGACAGGGCATCAAAGCGCCGCTCGACGTGGAGGACGGCAGGGCGGCGATGGAGATGATAGACGCCCATGTCCTAGCGATTCACCTCAATTACCTCCAGGAGGTGGTCCAGCCGGAGGGAGACAGTTGCGCCAAAGGCGGCCTGGCGGCGGTCCAGAAGATGTCCTCGAAGATTCCAGTGCTGGCCAAGGAGACTGGAGCGGGTCTGTCTAGGGACGTCGCCTTGCGACTGAAGAAGGCGGGCGTCAAGGGGCTGGACATCGGCGGTCTCGGAGGCACCAGCTTCTCAGCGGTCGAGTACTTCAGGGCCAGGTCCGCGAAGGACGAGACTCGGGAGAACATCGGGAAGGCCTTCTGGGACTGGGGGATTCCCTCCCCTGTGTCCGTGATCCTCGCGAACGTCGGCCTTCCGGTAGTCGCTACAGGCGGCCTGAGGACCGGGCTGGACGTCGCGAGGGCGGTGTGCATAGGCGCATCGTCTGGTGGCATGGCGGGCAGACTCCTTCCAGCGGCTCTCAAGGGAAGGGAGGAGTTGGACAGGGAAGTCAAGACCATAGTCGACGAGCTGAAGGCGGCGATGTTCCTGGTCGGCGCCTCCGACATGGACGAGCTCGCTGCGGCTCATGCGTTGATCGTCGGCCAGACAAGGGATTGGCTGGACCATGTGATGGAGTGATCCGATTGACTTTCACGGACAAGTACAAGGACCGCGTGGGTACGATAAACGAGCAGCTCATGAGGACCCTCGAGGTCATGGAGAACGAGAACCTCAGGGCGGCGATGGCCCACTACCCGTCCGCCGGGGGCAAACGGCTGCGCCCGCTGCTGTCAACGATGGTCTGCGAAGCGTTCGGAGGCGACCCGGACAGTGCGATACCATTTGGCGTCGCGTTGGAGATGGTCCACAACTTCACGCTGGTCCACGACGACGTGATGGACGAGGACGACACCAGACGCGGGCTGAAGACGGTTCACTGCGAGTACGGCGTGCCGATGGCGATACTCGCAGGTGACGCAATGTTCGCGCGTGCGTTCGAGATCGTCCTTGAGAGCGACATTCCTGATTCAAGCGCGGTCAAGCTCGTGGAGATACTCGCCAGGTCGGTGAGGCTGCTCGCCGATGGCCAGCAGATGGACCTGGATTTCGAGACACGGGACATCGTTAGCCCGGGCGAGTACCTTGAGATGATTGAGCGCAAGACCGCGGTGCTGTACTCAGCCGCCGCCCAGGGAGGGGCGATCGCTGGCGGTGCGCCAGAGCCGGCCCAGGAGGCCTTGTTCGAGTACGGCCGGCTGATAGGCCTGGGCTTCCAGATATGGGACGATGTGCTCGACCTCAGGTCGGACCAGAAGACCTTCGGAAAGCCGGTCCTCAACGACATAAGGAACGGCAAGAAGACCCTGATAGTGGTGCACGCGCTCGACATCATGAAGGGCCCGAAGCGCGAAGAGCTGCTTTCGGTACTTGGAAGGAAGGACGCCTCCGAGAAGGAGCTGATCCGGGCGAGGGACCTGCTCGAGGAGGTTGGCTCGGTCGATTACGCTAGCCGCGTCGCGGGCGAGTTCGTGGCGAAGGCCAAGGACGAGCTGCGCGTGGTCAGGGACGAAAAGCACAGGGCGGAGTTGGCCGGGTTCGCGGACTTCATGCTGTCGAGAAAGTCCTAGCCGACGCCGGACTTCGTGAGCTTGAACTCCGCCCTCCGTCCTTCCTCGAGGTGGCGGTGCTTGATGATGACCGCCCTTCTTGTGCTGGCCCCTACCTTGTCCAGCCTGACGATCGCCTTTGCGTTGTGCAGCAGGACGTGCCCGCCCAACGGCTCGAAGGTGCCCTTCTCTATGTCCGTGTAGACTTGTGACGTGAGGAGTATCGGCACCTGCTTGTTCCGCGCGACGACCAACAGCCTCGCGAGCTGCGGGGAGAGTGACTTCCTCACTCCCTTCTCGTCGTCCTTCCGCGTGAGTCTGTAATGGATCGTGGCCGAGTCGAGGATTATCACACCCACGCCCGCGGAACTCTCCGCGAGCCGGGCAGCCTTGTCCACCAGTTTCTCCTGCTCGTCAAACGAATGAGGCTCGAAGAACAGTATGTTCTTCATCACCATCTCGTATTCGTCGCCCGCTATCTGCTTCAGCCGTTCCATCGACACGCCCTCCGTGTCGATGTATACGACCTTCCTCCCATCGAGGGCGACGTTCCTGGCTATCTGAAGGCAGATGTTGGTCTTTCCCGTCCCAGCCTCCCCGAAAAGCAGCGTGATTGCCCCGGGCTCCAGTCCTCCGTCTAGGAGTTCATCGATCGCCTTGGCTCCGACTGGGACTCGCGTCACGCGTCGCCATCGAACTCGCCCATGATAATGCTTCCGAATGCATGCTGACAGTCATCAGAGACAGCCTTATTACGCCGGAGCCCGTTCATCGCCGATTGTGACAGTCCACAGAGTCGGCGCCGAGGCAAGGCTTGATTCTGACATTTGGCTGGACAGGGAAGTCGTCGTCAAGCAGCGTGTCGTCAAGGGATACCGCCATCCAGATCTGGACCGCTCGCTCCAGAGCTTCAGGATCAAGAACGAGGCTCGCCTCATGTTCGAGGCCAGGAGGGCCGGGATTGCGGTGCCTGTGATATACACGGTAGACATCGCCAGTGGGAGGTTGGTCATGGAGGAGATTCCCGGGGTGCGCGTCAAGGACGCCCTGCAGGACGATGCCGTGAACGGAGCCGAGGTATGCTCACGGATAGGCGATATTGCCGCGAGGCTTCACGCCAACGACATAGTACACGGCGATCTCACAACCAGCAACATGCTGCTGGACGGCGACAGGATCGTCCTGATCGATTTCTCCCTCGGGCAGAAGACGAGCGAGACGGAGGACAAGGGGGTGGACATGCATCTTCTCGAGGAGGCGTTCAGGTCGGCCCATCATGCGAGAGGGGACCTGTACGAGAAGGTCAAGGAGTCATACGTCAACGGTTGGCCCGGGGGCG
>DUGQ01000145.1 GCA_013331315.1 Thermoplasmata archaeon | reverse complement strand
TACGGCCCCAAGGGCGTGGGCGCGCTCTTCGTCAAGGAAGGCACGCCCCTCGAGTCCGTCACCCAGGGGGGCGGGCAGGAGAGGGGGCTCCGTTCGGGTTCCGAGAACATGCCGGGGATAGTCGGCCTTGGCGCTGCCGCCGGGATCGCCGTCAAGGAGATGGACGACGAGGCGCGCAGGCTGACACGGCTCAGGGACCGCCTCGTGGATGGCATAGAGAGCGGCGTCGAGGAGGCATACCTGAACGGCCACCGCGCCAGACGGCTCCCCAACAACGCCAACTTCAGGTTCAGGTACGTGGAGGGCGAGGCGATGCTCCTCAACCTGGACATGATGGGAATATCGGTCTCGTCCAGCTCTCCGTGCACCTCGAAGAGCCTCCTCCCGTCGCACGTGCTCCTCGCGTGCGGGATACCCTCGGAAGAGGCGCAGAGCGCCGTGCAGTTCACGATGGGGAGGGGCACGACGAGCGAGGACGTAGACTACGTCCTCGAGGTGCTTCCCGGGGTGATCAAGAAGCTCAGGGAGATGTCCCCGTTCAGCTCCAAGAACATCGAGGAGATGCGCTCGACGGCCGGTCACAAGGACGCCTGCGACCGTCACGGACACTGATTTTCAGAGCCTCCGCCACTGATGCCTGAGGAGGGGTAGCCAGCATGCGCGCGGGCGCACGTCACGCTTATATACGCGTGACCATGGTCAGGGAGAATTTTACGAAACTTATATATATACTCCAAGAAATAATGACCCGGGATGGGAAGCCTATGAAAAGTAGGATTCTAAGTGTAGCGGTTGCGCTGAGCCTGATTGCTGTGGTATTCGTCGCCATCCCTAAGCCTGCAGACGCGGCGATATACTACACAGGAACTGTGCAAACGACGGACGACGCAGGAGATCCCCAGGATGTCTTCTTCAGAGGAGACCAAGTCTACGTCCATGTAGAGACTTACTACATGGGAGAGCTCTCGGTCGAGGACATCAGGGTGGAGATCCAAGAGACCGACGGATTCGTCAGGGACTGGTTCACGGCCGTTACTGACGATCCCGAGGATGGAGTTTATGAAAGCTGGGCGGCTGACCCCTGGGCGGAGTATCTCAACACCCACTACTGGTTCGACGGAGAGATGAAGGTCTACGAGATAGTCGTGTACGTCGACACCGGCGGGTGGACCGAGATCGCGAGGGTCCCGATCCAGGTAAGGAACGAAGGGCTGACTCTCGAGCCTCCCAACTGGGGCCTTTACTACCCCAGTCAGGAAGTGACCGTGACGCTCGTAACCAGCCAGACCGAGGACTTCTACATACAGGTCGTGAACGACACCTACGAGGACTTCGAGAACTGGACCAACCTCGAGACCGTTGACGGCTGGTACAGCCTCGTGTGGGTCATAGACGCGGACATGCCCGACGGCGAGTACACGATGAACGTCCGCGCCGAGGACAACAACGTCGTGTGGTACTCGGTGACTGTCTGGATACAGAAGTACGAGCTGCTCGTGGACAGCAACCAGTTCTACGTGCTCCCAGGCGACACTGTATCGATCATATACGACGTCGTGGAGATCGCCACACTGACTCCGTACGACGGAGCCGACATTGAGTACAGAGTCGAGTGGCTGAACGAGTCCGGAAACCTGACGGCGGAGACGGGCACGATGCCTGGCTCCTCGGGCACGTACGGATTCGAGATACCGGACAACATAGCTCTGTACTCCGACATCGACGTGACCTTCTGGGCCAACGAGAGCGACGAGCGCAGCGCCGAAGCGTTCGTGTGGTTCACGATTGGCGCGATAGACGCAGACGTGAACGTGGACGACGGCCCCTATGTGCCGGGTGACACGGTCAGCGTCGAGGTCGAGGCGTGGATCGGGGACGACTGGTGGGGCTGGTGGGACGAGCTTCCAGGTGCGGAGGTCGACATCACCGTGCAGAAGAACGGGACCACCATAGTCGCGTACGGCGTCTCTGGCCTCGTCACGGACATCACGGGCGTCGTGATGTACGAGTTCGACCTTAGCACGAGCGCCGCGAAGGGCACGTACGTCGTGACCGCCACGGTGTCCAAGCTCGGGTACGAGGTCGTGAGGGCCGCTTCCTTCGAAGTAGAGTGGAGCGGTGAACTCACCGTCACCTTCGACAAGGAGTACTACTACAGCGGCCAGACGGCGGTGTTCTCCTTCAAGGTCATCTGGAACGGCGAGGAGATGCCTGCGTCAGCCGTGTACTACATCATCTACAACGACTACGGCATGGCCGACACAGGCAACACGACCGGTGACGAGGCGACCTACGACATACCCGTCGGATACATCGGCGAGATCTCGGTCCAGGCCACGACGATACTGGAAGGCTACTTCCTGTACGGCGACGACTGGGCCGAGGTGTACATGGCGGACATAGTCGTGTACCCCGAGGACGAGTACTACCGCGCCGGCGACACGATCACCTTCATCTACGAGGCGATAACGGAGGTGGCCAACGCGTCGATGTCCTACTCCATAACGGACGCGGACGGGGTACGCGTGGCTGACGGTGACCTGCCGTTCTTGTTGGCCGGCTCCGTGGACTTCACGGTGCCGCTGGTCGAGCCCTCCGAGTCATACACCGCGAGGGTGACGGTTGACGACGGGCACGGGCACCTGGTGAGCGACACGGCCACGGCGTGGCTGTACGCGCAGTACGAGGTCCAGATATGGCTCGACTCCAGCGCGGGATACACCTCGAGGGCGTTCGAGCCAGGGTCGACAGTGGTCTTCGGGTACAGCATAGCCAACATCGGCGCGGCGCACCTGGACGTGTACAGGCTGGTCTTCTACGCTTCGTACGACTACATCGACCACAACATGCTGGTGAGCTCGCCGACCGGGACATTCTCGGTCGTAGTGCCTGAGACCGCGGGCGACGGGACGTACTGGATGTACGCCTCCCTGCAGGACCCTGTCAACAGCGACTGGTTGTCGGCCGACTCCGTGAGCTTCTCCCTCAAGTCGGAGCAGTCCGCATGGGACAAGAGCATCGGGGGACTTAGCCTGTTCAACGTGCTGGTCCTCGTGCTGCTGCTGCTGATGGTCATACTCCTCATAGTCGTGCCCTTCCTGAAAGGCAGGGTGGGCGGAGAGGAGAAGGCCGTTAAGATGGAGGCCGCCGAGCCTGAGCCGCTTGACGGGCCCGAGCCGCCACCTTCCTGAGGACGGAACGGAAGACGAGAGACCGCAAACCCCTTCCAATAAACCTCTTATCTTCTTATCCAACGCGTCTCTGGCAGCGCGAGGCATCAGCCCACGAGCATCTCCGCGACGCCATCCTTGAGCGAGACTCGCGTCGTGAAGCCGAGCGCCTTCGCCTTCGACACGTCGGCGACGCTGTGCCTGATATCCCCCTTCCTCGGGGCCGTGAACTCGGGCTCGAGGTCCAGCGACGCAGCCTCGATGACGAGCTTGGCGAGGTCGAGCACGCTGGTCGCGGTCCCGCTGCCGCAGTTGTACACCTGCCCGGAGACGTCGTCCCTAGCCAGCAGGAGACCGACGAACGATGCCACGTCACGCGCGTGTATGAAGTCCCGAGTCTGAAGGCCATCCCCCTCTATTATCGGGGGCTTGCCCGCCCTGACCCGCGTGATGAACTTCGTGATCACGCCCGAGTACGGGCTCTCGGGGTCTGCCCTCACGGAGTAGAAGTTGAATGGGCGCACGACCACCACGTCCAGGCCGTGCGAGCTCGCGTATGACAGCGCGAACCTCTCGCCCGCGAGCTTGCTCGCGCCGTAGTTGCTCATGGGCTCGGTAGGATGCGCCTCGTCCACGGGGAGATACTTCGGGTTCCCCAGGACCGCGGCGCTGGAGACGTATACGAACCTGTGGACGCCTCGGGCGGCGCACTCGTGCAGCAGGTTGATGGTGCCGATCACGTTCGTCTCGGCATCGGACACGGGGTCCTGCAGGGAACGCTCGACGCTCACCTGGGCCGCGCAGTGCACAACGGCGTCCACGCCGGCGAGAGACGAGCGGACCTCACCCGTGCGCCGTATGTCGCCATCGATGTGGCGGAGCCCAGGGACAACGGGAGGGCGAATGTCCATGCCGCTCACCTCGTGCTCCCCCGCGATCAGCTCGCATATGTACGAGCCCAGCTGGCCAGAGCTGCCAGTCACCAGCACCTTCAAGTGTATCGTGCTCCCGGCCAGGCCTTGGCGCCTGGCCGTACGCCGACAATCGACCTCGCCTGTAATAACCCTTGGGTATGCGAGCGGGAGGTGAAAGGATAGAAATAGCCTGCTTCAGATACCGTCACGGTCTGAGAAATGAAGAAGAAGCTGATGGACATACTGGCATGCCCGGTCTGCAAGCACCACCCTCTGGAGCTCACGGTCACCAAGGAGGACGACAAGGAGGTCCTCGAGGGGAAGATAAGGTGCGTGAAGTGCAGCGTCGACTACCCCATCGAGGACGGCATACCCAACATGCTGCCACCGGAGTGACGGCGATTCATTAGTCGTCCTCGTGTTCTTTGCAGCTGGTCTCCAGGACCCACTTCAGGAGTTCCATGCTGCGGACGACCGATTCCTCCAGCTCCTTCTCCAAGGCCTCCTTCTGGTCCTCCCTGAACGTCAGCCCCGGGGGGAAGTCGTAGTCGAAATCGTAGGTAATCAGGACCTTGTCGCCTATGTCCTTGAACTCCCAGGTGACCCGGAGCTTGACGCCGCGCGTGGCCTTCAGGGTGATCTTGTTGTTCTTCCTGAACTCGGTCACGTCCAGCGTCGTCTTGACCTCTATCCTCCCCAGGACGATGGTCGCGTCGTACGAAGCCCCGGGGCCGTAATGGACGAAGCTGATCGGTTCGACGTTCAGAAACATGGGCATGAAGTTGGAGAGGTTCTTCCAGTCAGCGACGTACTCGAACGCCCCGTCTATCCTGCAGGCTACCGATGAACGGCGCTTGGTGGAAATCATGAGGGGACATGACATGGAACATTTCAGTTGATATTTAGCGATTGCTGGTGGAGGCGGCCTGCGCTGACTGACGGCCAGCGCGCGGTACGCCCGATGGCCAAGGCACACATTAGGACGTTGCCAGCATGGACGCTGCCAACAGATTGATATCTAGGTAGCATCTGTTCCAGTCTCGCCCGATGTCCGGCGTGTGAAAGGACAAGAAGGTGAGATGGATGAGGATCCTCGTCGCAGACGAGATATCGAAGAGCGGCATAGAGATGCTGAAGGCCGAGGGCTACGAGGTCGACGTCAAGACCGGCATGAAGGAGGACGAGCTGTCCTCCGTGATCGGAGGGTACGACGTGCTCATAGTCAGGAGCGCGACGAAGGCGACTCCGAAGGTCATCAAGTCGTCCAAGCTCAGGGTCATAGGCCGCGCGGGGATCGGAGTCGACAACATCAACGTGCCCGCGGCGACCGAGAAGGGCATACTAGTCATGAACGCCCCATCTGGCAACGTCATATCCACCGCCGAGCTCACAATCGGGCTGATGTTCTCCCTGGCGAGGCGCATCGCCGAGGCCGACGCGTCGATGAGGCGGGGGGAGTGGAAGCGGAAGGAGTTGAAGGGCGTCCAGGTGTCGGGGAAGACCCTGGGTATTGTGGGCCTGGGAAGGGTCGGGGCCGAGGTCGCGAAGCGCGCGTCCGCGTTGGGCATGACCGTGATCGCCTACGACCCGCTCGTGTCACCCGAGGTCGGCGTGAAGCTGCACGTCCGCCTCGTCAACCTCGAGAGGCTGCTCCAGGAGTCCGATTTCGTGACCGTCCACACGCCCCTGACGCCGCAGACGGAGAACCTGATAGGCAAGAACGAGCTGGCGAAGATGAAGAAGAGCGCGATGCTCGTCAACTGCGCCCGGGGAGGCGTCGTGAATGAGGACGCGCTCTACGAGGCACTGTCGGAGAAGGTCATCGCGGCGGCCGCGCTGGACGTCTACATGAACGAGCCGCCGAAGGGGTCGAAGCTTCTCGAGCTCCCCAACATGGTGCTGACACCGCACCTCGGGGCGACTACGAAGGAGGCTCAGGAAGAGGTCGGCTCCGAGATAGCCGAGCAGGTCATCGCCTACCTGAAGCACAACGTGATACGGAACGCGATCAACCTGCCGGCGAAGCTGGACCCGGAGCTCGTGCCGTTCATGCCCCTGGCGGAGAAGCTGGGGACGATGATATGCCAGCTGGGGCAGTGCTCCGCGGGCAAGGTCGAGGTCTCATGCAGGGGAGAGCTGGCCCAGAAGGACATCAGGATAATCTCCGCGTCGGTCATCACGGGCTTGCTCAAGCCCATGTCAGAGGAGTACAACGTCAACTACATCAACGCGTTCGACATGGCCAAGTCGAGGGGGATAGAGGTCGTGTCTTCGACCTCGGACGAGGCGGGCCAGTACAAGAACCTGATACGGGTCGTGCTGCACGCGAACGGAGACATGATCTCCGTCGCGGGCACGCTGCTCTCGGACAAGGGCCCACGGATGGTCGAGGTCAACGGCAACACCGTCGACATCGAGCCCGAGGGGAACTTCCTACTCATAGGACACGAGGACAAGCCCGGCATGATCGGGAGCGTCGGCACCGTGCTCGGGGACAACGACGTGAACATCGCGAGCATGGAGGTCGCGAGGCGGCAGCCGCGCGGGCCGGCCATGATGATAATCAGCATAGACGAGGGGCTGAAGCCAGAGGTGCTCGAGAAGGTCAGGACGATCCCGAGCCTGAAGAGCGCAACTTACATCAGGCTATAGGCCGTTAACGTCGGCACATCACCCGACGGAACACTGAAAAGATGCCTGCTGACACTGTAAGACAATCTAGGCGCATACAGATCAAGATCAGGGACGCCACCGAGGACGACCTCAAGGGCGTACTGGAGTTGTGGGAGATGCTGGTCGAGCATCACCGCTCGCACTCGGAGCACTTCAAGCTCGCGAGGGACGGCAGGAGGAAGTGGAACAGATACCTGCGTGAGAGGTTCGAGGAGATCAGCACGAAGCTGATAGTCNNCTCAGGAACCCGTGTTCGCCGAGAAGGCCATCGGACTGATCTCCGACGCCTACGTCAGGAAGGAATGGCGCAAGAAGGGCGTCACCAAGGAGATGCTCAGGGTCGCCCTGAGATGGTTCAGCAAGAACAAGCTGAAGACTATCGAGATAAGCGTCGCCGCCGCGAACCTGGAGGGGCGGGCGGCATGGGCGCAGCTTGGGTTCAAGCCGTTCGTCGTGCGCAAGAGGCTGGAGCTCGACAAGTCGCACGCGCAGAGGCTGATGAACGGGACCGGCTCGAAGAAGGTCGTCCGGCGGAAGAAGGGCGACACCGGAAAGAAGTGAACTGGAGTTTTGGGAAGCGGTTTCAGGCCCAATGGAGCGCGGCGTACGACATCAGGAGAAGGCCTTCTTGATCCTCTCGAAGCCTTCGGCGATGTTGTCCTTGCTCGTTGCGTACGATATCCTCAGGTGCTGCTCGCCAGCCGCCCCGAAGGCCGCCCCGCCGGTCACCGCGACCTCGGCCTTGTCCATCAGGTACAGGGCCATCTCCTCGGACTTCATCGAGCCCTCGTACCTCGGGAACACGTAGAACGCGCCCTTAGGGACGTCGCAGTGCAACTGCGGTATCTCGTTGATGAGCTTCATGACGAGGTCCCTGCGCTCCTTGAACTCATTGACCATCATGTTGACCGGCTCCTGGGAGCCGACCATCGCTGCGAGACCGCCGTACTGCGCGAAGGTCGTCACGTGCGTTATCGAGTGCTGCTGGACCTTGCTGATCGCCTTGAAGAGCGGCTTCGGGGCGACGAGCCAGCCCATCCTCCATCCGGTCATGGCGAAGGTCTTCGAGAAGCCGCTCACGGTGACGGTCCTCTCGAACATGTCCGGTTCGGCGGCGATCGAGTAATGCTTGTGCCCGTCGAACACGATCTTCTCGTAGACCTCGTCCGAGAGGACCACCAGGTCGTGGTCCTTGGCG
>DUGQ01000197.1 GCA_013331315.1 Thermoplasmata archaeon | reverse complement strand
CGGCCTCGCCGTACTGCTGGCCGTGTTCATCCTGCCGTGCATGCTCACATCACACTCCCTGGACGGAGAAGGGCTTCGCCTGCGCATGGGCCTGCTCGTCAACGCGGTCGTCCCATACTCCGCAATCCGCGAGGTCGGCCCCGACACCGCGAGGAGGAGCGTGTTCACGACCGGGATAGGCGTGAGGCACAAGGAGAGGTCGGGCACGATCTTCGTGACCTCGTCGTTCAGCGACTTCGTCTCGATAAAGCTCAACAGGGAGCTCAAGCTCGGACGGATCCTCAGTCCTTCGGTGGGCAAGGTGGTCATCAGCGTCAAGGACGTCGATGGGTTCCTGGAACGGATAGCCGTCATGAGCGGTACAGGGGAGGAGGCGTGAGCGTTGCCCCTGTTCGATTTCACGAAGGGCAAGAAACAGGTCACCGGCATACGCAAGCGGACGCTGAAGATGATACTCGAGGCGGGCAATTCCAGCTACCCCAACGAGTTCGGAGCCATACTCAAGGCCGAGGAAGGCGTGATTGACCAACTCTGGCTGCTCCCGGGGACGGAGTCGGGGGAGTCGGCGGCCCTATTCAGACTCCACATGCTCCCGGTGGACTTCTCGGTGGTAGGCACGGTACACACGCACCCGTCCGGAAGCTGCAGACCCTCAGGGGCGGACGTCGAGCTGTTCCGGAGGTTCGGATACGTTCACATCATAGCCTGCGAGCCTTTCGACCTGAGAAGCTGGGCGTGCTATGACGGGAACGGAGATAGAAGGGACTTGGAAGTCGTCGACTAGAACACCTTGCTTCTTGGTGAGATCGTCCCTCGGACCACGGCGCCCATGCCTATGAAAGAATCCTCGCCGATGATCGTACCGACATCTATCGTGGCGTTAATCCCGGTCTTGACATCGTCGCCTATTATGGCCCCGAGCTTCCTCCTGCCCGAGCCGGTCCGTCTCCCGTCGATGATGACGCTGACCTCGCGCTCGTCGAGTCTGAGGTTGGCGATCTTGGTGCCTGCGCCAAGGTTGCACCTCTCGCCTACGACGCTGTCGCCTACGTAACTAAGGTGCGGCACCTTCGTGCCATTCATTATTATCGAGTTCTTGACCTCGACCGCGTTCCCGACCTTGCACCCGCTTCCGACATAGGTACTCGGGCGGATGTAGGCGTTAGGCCCGACCGCGGTGTCCTCGCCGATTATCGCAGGGCCTTCGATAACGCTCCCGGGGCCGACGACGGCCCCCTCACTCACCTGAACTGGCCCCCTGAGTTCCGCCCGCTCGGACTCCTCCCCGTCTATCTTCGACTCCATGTCCGCCATTAGTATCCTGTTGGCCTCAAGGAGGTCCCATGGGCGGGCGACGTCTATCCACTCGCCCATGAGCTTGTGAGCGAACAGGTGCTTCCTGTCCATGAGTATCCTGAACGAGTCGGTCACCTCGTACTCTCCCCTGACCGACTTCTTGGTTCCCCGTATCGCCTCGAATATCTCGGGCTCGAGAACGTACGCGCCCGCGTTGACCAGGTTGCTGGTAGGCGAGTCCGGCTTCTCGACCATGTTCTTGACCACGCCGTCCTCCACCTCGACGCACCCGTACCTGCGAGGGTCGAGCACCGACGCGAGCGCGACGACCGACCCCTTGACCTTCTTGTAATGCTCGAGCATGCCCTTGACGGACTCCTTGGTCAGGACCACGTCACCGTACAGGCAGAAGAACGGCTCCGCGACCTTGTCTTCCACCATGCCTATGGCGTGGGCCGTGCCGAGCCTCTCCTTCTGTTCGACATACTCTATCTTCACGCCGTACTCCTTGCCGTCCCCGAAATGCTCCCTGACACGGTTGGCCTTCCAGCCGACTAGTAGGATGATGTCCTTGATCCCGGCGGCCTTGAGGGACTCGATGTTGTGCTCCAGGAACGGCCTACCCGCGACCGGCAGTAGGGGCTTCGGTATGTTAGAGGTCAGCGGCCTCATCCTAACGCCCTCGCCCGCGGTCAAGATGTATCCTTTCATTCCACGCACCTCCTGACGATATCCTCCATCGACTTCAGCAGCTGCTCCGCCCGAGAGGCGTCCCTCGCCTCCGCCATGATCCTTATCTTCGGTTCCGTGCCGGACGGGCGTACCAAGGTCCAACCGTCCTCGAACTGGTGCCTGTAACCGTCCAGCGTCACTAGCGCTTGACACTCGACGCTGGTCATGCCTATCCTGAGCAGGTCGAACACCGCGTTCTTCCGCGCGGAATCGTATCCGACCGCTGACCGCAGGGTCGGATACCGAGGGATATTCTTCCTCAGCTCCGACAGCTTCGTCTCAGCCGCGATCTCCACGATCCTCGCTGCCGCGAGGATCCCGTCAGGACAGTAGGTCTGGTCAGGGAAGATCCACGTCCCCGAGGGTTCCCCGCCGAAGTCCGCCCCGGTCTTCTTGACCTCCTCGCTGACGAACACGTCCCCGACAGGCGTCCTGACAACATCCGCTCCCACGTAGTCGTCCACCACCATCGAGGCGTCCACTGTCACGACTATCTTCTCCTTGGCGTACCGCTTGGCAAACAAAGCCAACAGCTGGTCGCCCGCGAGTAGCTGGCCCTTGTCGTCCACAGCGACCGTGCGATCCGCGTCCCCGTCATGAGCTATGCCCAGGTCGGCCTTCATCGAAACGACCGCGGCCTTCAAGTCCCCGAGGTTCTCGTCGACCGGCTCGGGCATCCTGCCCGGGAAGTGACCGTCAGGGTTGGAGTTGATCGTTACAACCCTGCAACCCATCTGTTGAAGCACGATGGGTGTGATTGTCAGCCCTGGCCCGTTCGCGCAGTCGACCACCACCTTCAGGCTGGCCGCTCCGGCGTCAGCCATGATACGGTCGACGTGTCTCTCGACGGCGTCAGGGAACGAATGTGACCTCCCCACGAGGTTCCACGGCTTGAGGGAGTACTTGCCCTCGGACACGATGTCCTCTACATGTCTTGACTGGTCAACCCCGAAGCCCATGCCGTCCGGGTTCCACAGCTTGATGCCGGCGTACTCCGGCGGGTTATGGCTGGCAGTGAGCATCACGCCACAATCGAACTCCCTGGCGGCCTCGGCGAGGGTGGGCGTCGTGACGAAACCGGCGTCGTACACGTCGCATCCGCAGGCCATCAGACCGCTCGCGACCGCGGCGTGTATCATGTCATTCGAGGTCCTGGAGTCGCGCCCGATGACCGCGCTCTCGGCCGAGCCGCCGACAGCCATGCCTATCTGGGAGGCTAGCTCCGGGGTCATCTCGGTGTTAACCACGCCTCTTACGCCAGACGAGCCGAAAATTCGCATTCGAACGCTCCTCTTGACCTCGAATGAGAGTACTTGATTATATTAGATTCCGTCGAGCGGGATGCGTTCCGTAGGAACGCATAGGAGCGTCGAAAGGCGTTCGAAGGACCGTCAAGAAAACGAGGAAAACGGAGCCAGCGTCACTGGCTCCGGCCCGCTCAAACCCCCCGGAAACAGGTAGCCAGACCCCCCGGAAAAGGTAGCCAGCATACGCAAAGGATTA
>DUGQ01000231.1 GCA_013331315.1 Thermoplasmata archaeon | reverse complement strand
GTACATCGAGCGTGGCGATGGACGCCGCGTGGGACAGTGAGGCCCCGCCGAAGGTGTTGGAGTGCCTCCCGAACCTGTCGAACGCGAGCTTGGCGTCGACTATCGTCGCGCCCAGCGGCAGCCCGCCACCGAGCGACTTCGCGCTGCAGATGATGTCGGGGACGATGTCGAAGTGCTCGAAAGCCCACATCTTGCCGGTCCTGCCCATGCCGGACTGGACCTCGTCGTCTATGAACAGGCAGTTGATCTTCCTGGTCAGGTCGAAGACGCCCTTGACGAACTCCTTCGGGGGGACGACGTACCCGCCCTCTCCCTGGACTACCTCCATACTGATGGCGGCGACCTCGCTCGGCGGGATCTGGTTCTCGAAGTAGATGTCTTCGATGGCCTTGACGCAGTGCATCTTGCAGCTCGGGTACTCTAGGTTGTACATGCACCTGTAGCAGTAGGCGTACGGCACGTGGTACACCCCAGGCATAAGCGTCGCGGTGTAGCCCTCCCTCTGGACCCACTTGCTCGCGGTGCACGACATGGACCCCGTTGTCCTACCGTGGAACGCGCCCAAGAAGTCCACGATCACCTGTCTCTTCATCGCCCACTTCGCGATCTTGACCGCGGACTCGAACGACTCGGACCCCGTGTTGGAGAAGAACACCATCTTCTTGTTCGACCCAGGCACGGACTTCGCGAGCCTCTCAGCCACCCTGTTCTGAAGGTTGCAGTAGAAGTCGGTTCCGGCGACATGCGTGTACTTGTCGACCTGGTCCTTGACGGCGGCGACCACCTTCGGGTGCCTCGCCCCGATGTTGAGGACGCCGACCCCAGCGTAGAAATCGATGTACTGGTTGCCATCGACATCCTCGATGACCGCCCCCTCGGCCTTCTTGAAGACAAGAGGCCAGGACTTCGTCGCCTTCACGAGCCACTCCTCGTCCTTGGCGACGGCCTTCTTCGCCTCCGGGCCCGGAGGCTCCACCTTGATGTTCGGTACCTTAGTCATGAGAAACATCTCCTTATCGAGACGATAAGCACACGCTTGATAAATCGGTTATGGTTTTACACACATAATCCAGGAGAAAAATTGCCGAATTCGAACATCTGGATACGATAACCGTANNGCCATATTTTAGGGGATACCTCCACAGAGAGGTTGCCACCGTGAGGTTTACCCGGTTTGAGAGGGCGAGGATAATCGGTGCCAGGGCGCTGCAGATAAGCATGGGCTCTCCGGTCCTCGTCGACGTTCCCGAGAGCATTATCGACCCGATTGAGATCGCCATAATGGAGTTCGGCAGTGGTGTGATCCCGATGACTGTCAAGAGAGAAGGCTGAGGTTTTGAAATGGATGAGCAAGCTGTAACTGAGACTACGGAGCCGGTGGAGCAGGAGTCCAGACTTCTGATCCCAGAGGACGTCTACCTCACATCCGGCGTACACATCGGCACTCAGCAGAAGAGCGCCGACATGAAGGATTTCATATTCAAGGTCCGTTCCGACGGACTCTATGTTCTCGACGTCAAGAAGACGGACGAGCGCATCAGGGTGGCAGCGAACTTCCTCGCGAGGTACCCGCCGAACAGGGTGTTGGTCGTGTCCGCGAGGCAGTACGGTCAGAAACCCGCCAAGGTCTTCGGCAAGGTGACGAGCTCGGCCGTCGTGGCGGGCAGGTTCGTGCCAGGGTCGTTGACGAACCCCATACTGCCGTCGTTCGCCGAGCCCGAGGTCGTCCTGGTGACCGATCCCGCGGCGGACGACCAGGCTCTCTCGGAGGCCCTGAGCGTCGGGATCCCCATCGTCGCCATATGCGACGCGAACAACGAGACTAGGAACGTCGACCTGGTCATACCCTCGAACAACAAGGGCAGGCGCGCTTTGGCGACCGTCTACTGGTTGCTCACGAGGGAGGTCATGAAGGCCAGAGGCGCGATCCAGTCCGACGACGACTTCAAGATGACCGTCGAGGAGTTCGAGGCGTCGCTCTAGGCGCGCGACGTGCGTGCCCTTGGGAAAGTCTATTACAGTTTCCCAGCCATAGCACTGCTCGAGGGAGGAGGCTGACGGATGCGACGTCCGGCTGTGGCGGGCCAGTTCTATTCCGGTGACAAGGCAGGTCTCACGCTCGAGGTCGAGAGCTGCTTCAAGGGACCGCTGGGACCTCAGCGGATCCCGGAGGTGGTCAAGGGCCCGAGGAGGATTCTGGGAGGCATCGCCCCGCACGCGGGGTTCATGTTCTCCGGAAGTGTCGCGGCCCATCTCTATGCCGAGATAGCCTCGGACGGCGTTCCGAAGACCTACGTCGTGCTCGGACCGAACCACACGGGACATGGCTCGGGCATAGCGCTGTCCACCGAGGACTTCGAGACACCCCTGGGCGTGGCCAAGGTGGACAAGGAGCTCGCGATGGCGCTCAGGAAGGACTTGGTGGACGCCGATGACACCGCCCACTACTTCGAGCACTCGCTCGAGGTCCAGCTGCCGTTCCTGCAGCGNNCTCGCTCGAGGTCCAGCTGCCGTTTATGCAGTACCTCTCCCAGGACTTCACTTTCGTCCCAATATGCATGGGCTTCCAGGACCACGACGCGGCGGTCTCCCTCGGGGAGACAATACGCGAAGCCTCGAAGGACAGGGACGTCGTCGTGATCGCGTCCACCGATTTCTCTCACTACGTCACCGCCGGAACCGCCAAGTCCAAGGACGGCATGGCCCTCGAGGCGATCCAGACCATGGACCCCAAGAGGCTGTACGACGTCGTCATGGAGGAGAACATATCGATGTGTGGCTATGGCCCGGTCATGGCGATGCTCGCCGCATGCAGCGGCGGCGAGGCCAGGATTCTGAAGTACGCGACATCAGGCGATGTCAGGCCGATGAGGGATGTGGTTGGATACGCGTCTGTGGTCGTTGAGAAGAAGTGACGGCTTGATCACATCCGGCGTGCTGCTCGCGCTGACCATCGCCAGCGCCGTCTGGGTAGCGCTGAACGTCGCCGCCCCCTTCATGGTCCCGTCCAACACGCTGCTCGACCTCTNNTCGGAGACTTGGAGTGTCACCAACTCGCCGAGAGGAGCTACTTCCTGAACGGCAACCAGATGCCTTTCTGCGCCAGGGATCTCGGACTCTTCGTCGGACTCATGATCGGGTTCGGCATCGCCACCTTCTTGAGCGTCCAGATAAACCCGGTCCTGCTCCTGTTCGGCCTGGCTCCGATGGGGATCGATGGAGGGGTTCAGCTCGTGACGGAATACGAGTCGACGAACCCGCTCAGGCTCGCGACCGGGATCGTGGCAGGCGCGGCGCTCGCGCTACTGCTGGCCGTCTTCATAATCGCCCTGAAGGAGGACGTTTCCAGCCGTCGTGCCGAGAGGGGTCGTTCTGTCAGGAGCGAAACCGTCGTGGACAAGTCGGACGATGCCCCCGGGAACGACCAGGAGGAGATGAGTCAGACACCCTGGGGCCAACCTTTTATAGTGTCTGGAGCCCTTCTCCGCCCTTGAGCTGGGGCGGGTGGACCTTGCCTCCAGTCGCGAGGGAAAGGAAGGTGAATGATGTCAGAAGCACAATCTCAGCAACCTAGGAACTGCGTGTCCTGCGGCCGCTCGATATCGTGGGACGCCAACGTGTGCCCTTACTGCGGCCACGACTACCGTGCGCAGGCGTACGCGGGGCAGATGAGGGGAGAGACTATCAGCAGCGGGGTCAAGATACTGTTCTACCTGCTGTCGTTCTTCATACCGATAGTCGGATTCATAATCGGAGCGATATACTACACCAAACCCGAGCCCGAGCTGAAGGAAGTGGGCAAGATGTGCCTCATACTTGCCGTGCTATCCATCGTGATATCCGTCATCTGCTGGGGCGGGCTGGTCGGGCTGAGCATCTTGGCCTGGTGAAGCCGCTCCGGATCGTGTAGCCGTCAAAACCGTTTCGCGCGGGGTTTTGATCCCCCGTACTCCTTTTCATTTTCCTGATGACTCGCACAGGGCGCGCTCTCCTCGGCTGCCAACTTTTAATCCTGGATGACCCCATCACGGAAGAGTATGGGTGCCTTCGAGGCGGTACTGACGTTCCTCGGTTCTTCGCTCTGTCATCAGCTGGACGAGCGGTCGTTCTTCATCGACGGCTTCCAGATGCCGCTGTGCGCCCGATGTCTGGGACTGCACCTAGCCTTCCTCGTGTCCGCGGCAATGATCATGACCCGGAGGGATTCGCGTCTCTCCGGCCTTCCACCGGCGCGGTCGATGGTCGCGCTGGGAGTGTTGATGATCCCCGCTATGGCCGACGTGATCCTCTCGTACCTGGACGTTGTCGACTCCGACAACACCCGCAGAGTCGTCACGGGCGCCCTATTCGGGGCGGCGCTCGCCTTCGTGCTCGTCCCGTTCGTGCGCTCGTTGCTGGCCGGAGGACCCCCGCGCGGGACCAGCATGACAACCGTGTCGCACCTCGCCATGCTCGCTGGCGCGTTCTCCGTCGCGACCGCGCTCGCGCTCCTCTCTGAGTCCTCGGAACCACTGTTCTACGCGGTCGCGGCCGCAGGGATCGTCGGCATGTTCGCGACCTTCTTCGGTCTCGTGCTTCTCCTGACCCTTCTCTTGACCGATGAGAGGCGATGGGCTGAGACTCTCAGACTGACGGTCGCCGCCGCGGCCACGCCCCTGATGCTGGTGCTCCTCGCGCTGCTGCACGGGGCTGCGCTGGATTAGATCCTCTTCATCATGCCGAGCTCCGGCTCGTATATCTCTCCCTTGTCCAGCAGGCCAGAGACGACCTCCTCCAGACGCACCTTGTCGATCTTCTTCGCCTTCGCGGCATCGACTATCTTCTCCCACTGCGCGCCCTTGGAACCGTCGTCCAGCGAGTCGATTATCCCGAGCACCGTCTCCTCCTCGTCGCCGCCGACCTCGAGCTCCTGCATCTCCTCGGCGGCGTCCTCACCAGCGGGTTCGGGCTCTTCTTTCGGTGGCGGCTTGGAAAGCGCTGGCTTCGGATGCGGCGCGGCTCTCGGGGCCGCCCGCTTCTCTCCTGGCAGCATCGTCCTCAGGGCGTCCTTCACGGACTCCCTGAAGCGTTCGACATCCACATCCCTGTAATACTCCAGCGCGAGGACGACGCCCTCTGCGAGGTTCTCGGGATAGCCGAGGCGCATCAGCTCGCCGACGCTCGGCTGGTCCATCTTCATCGCCTCCTCCACCGCCTCTATCCTCTTCAGCGTGTTCCTCGCGGTCTCCAGGACCCAGTAGTCCCTCTCCTGGCCATTGACCTCGCGGATGCGCTCCGGCCTTATGCTGAGGTACTTCACGCCCTCCTCGGGCGAGTACGCCCTGCTCTTGCCTACGATAGCCGCGAACGCCGGCGGCGATATCTTCGACAGCGCGGCGGCCGCCTCTGGCTGGTACTCCCCGGCCGATATGTAGAAGGTCCCCGTCAGGTCCTCGACCCTCGCGCGGTACCTCGGCTTCCCCTCCTCGCCGACGTCCTCCACCTCGGTGACCGTGCCGACCACCAGCATGCGGTTCACCTTGGCGCCGAGGGGCGTGAC
>DUGQ01000230.1 GCA_013331315.1 Thermoplasmata archaeon | reverse complement strand
CCGCAAGATCAGAGACGGTGTTCATTTCGAATCACCTCCGCCAACGCTAGGCGAGACCTCCCACGAGGACGTTCTCGATCTGTATGTGCGGCCCTCCGTCGGTCGTCCTGGCATCTTGACCCGCCTTTCCGCAATAACCAGGATCGGTGAGTACGAAATCATTCGCGACGCCAGTCACGCCGTGGAGGGCTTCCAGCACCAGCCCGGACAGGATGGCATCACGGTATCTCTGCCCGATCTCCCCTCCATCTATCTTGTACGCCTCCGCGCACTTGAACATGAACTGGCCCTTGGCCGGCTCGACATAGCCGTATTGGGCCCCCTGTATGAGTATACCTTCCTTCACCTCGGATATCAGCTCGTCCTTGGTCCGGTCGCCAGCCGCTATGTAAGTGTTGCTCATCCGGATTATCGGCGGGGCGGAGTAAGTCTCCGCTCTGCTGGCCCCGTTGGCGGCGGAGCCCAAGCGGCTGCTGGTCTCGAGGTTGTTCATCAGTCCGGTCAACACGCCCCGGTCTATCAGCGTGTGCTTGGAGGACTTGACTCCTTCCCAATCATACGCGAAGTAGCCGAAAGTATCTGGCACCGTCGGGTCGTCGACGAGCGTCACGATCTCGGACGCGACCTTCTTACCCTCGAGGCCTTCAAGGACAGACGCCCCCGCGAGTATGGCGTCAGCCTCGCATGCGTGCCCCAGCGCCTCATGGGCCAGGAGGCCGGTCATCTTGTTGTCCAGGACGCAGGTGAACCTGCCCGCAGGCACCGGCTTGCTGTCGAGAAGCCTCACCGCCTGCTCGGCAGCCTTCACGCCGATCACGGACGCGGCCTCGGTGCGGACGACCTCGAATCCGCCGACATTGCCGACCACGTCGTGGCCACGCTGAAGGACGCCCTCAGACTTCGCCCAGGCGTTGCACGAGGCGAGCGTCCACCATTCCCTGGTCCTGACCATTGAGCCGAAGGAGTTCGCCACCACCCGGTCGCCCTCGAAGTCCTCGTACCTCGTGTTGGTGCTCACCACGCGCTCGTCGAAGGACTTCATGGCGCGGTCGTGACTCATCACCAGACCGAGCTTCTCTTCGATGGGCACCGAAGACGGCGAGGTTTTGCAGGGATAGTCGTCCTTCGTCCTCTCCGTCGGGGCCTCCTCGATCCTGAACCTCACCTTCGCCTTCTCGCGGCTCACCTTCGCCAGCTTGACCGCTGCCTCCGCCGCGTCCTTGACCTTGCTCGGTTCCAGGCCGTTGCAGACGGCGAAGCCCCAGCCACCGTCGATGAACGCGCGTACTCCGCAACCCCTCTCAATCCTGGACGTGATTGTCTTCGTCCGGCCGTCCATAACGACGATGACGGTGCCGTTGAACGATTCCACTCTCACGTCAGCGAACTCGGCGCCACCGCTCATCGCGTGTCCCACGGCCAGCTCGGCAACATCCTCCAAGTGACTCCCTCGGCAGGCAGTATGAGAATGACGTGTGTTGAATCTATCGTGCGGTCACGCGCGGATGAACTCGCAGGTCCCTTCCACGGCGTCCACGAACACGCCGCCGGAGATCATGCGGGCGACGGCGTCAATGTCTCCGGACATGGAGCGGTCCTCCTCCAGGCGCGGCACCTTCGAGCGAAGGACCTTGCGGACGTTCTCGATCGCTGGGCTCGCGTGAAGCGGTATGAAGTCGAGCCCCTGAGCGGCCGCGAGCATCTCCACCGCCATGACCCGGGTCACATTGTCCACGATGACCCTGGCCTTCCACGCGGAGGTCATCCCCATGCTGTTGTGGTCCTCCTGGTTGGCGCTCGTGGGTATAGAATCAGCCGACGCGGGATGTACCAGGACCTTGTTCTCGGAGACTATCGAGGCGGCGACGTACTGAGGAACCATCATGCCTGAGCTCACGCCCCCCTGCTTCGTGAGGAACGGCGGCAGCCCGCTGAGCTTGTGGTCCACGAGTCTCGCGAGCCGTCTCTCCGAGAAAGAGCCCAGCTCGTGGACCGCCAGTCCCAGGTAGTCCATCGCCAGGGCCACGGGCTGTCCGTGGAAATTGCCCCCCGAGAGCAGCCTCGAGTCGTCACTGAAGTACAGAGGGTTGTCGGTCGCGGAGTTCATCTCGATCCCCAGCACGCCCATGCAATGCCAGACGGCGTCCATAGTCGCCCCGATCACCTGAGGTATGCACCTCAGGGTGTAGGCGTCCTGAACCTTTGCGCAATGCCTGTGGGACCGCATCACCTCGCTTCCGTTGAGCAATGAGGTCATGTTCTTGGAGACGGCGACCTGCCCCTTGTGGGGTCGGACGCGAGATATCGACTCGTCGAACGCCGTGGCCGTGCCTCTCAGAGCATCCACAGACATCGCGGCTATGACCTGTGCGTTGTCGATCAGGTTGGCGGCGTCCTCGGCCGCGAGGCAGCCCACGGCCGTCATGGCCTGGGTGCCGTTTATCAGCGATATGGCTTCCTTGGGCTCGAGCCTCAGAGGTTTGAGGCCTACGCTCGCCAGGGCTTCCGAGCCACTTCCAAGCCCTGCCTTGGACTCGGCCTTCCCCTCGCCTATCACGACGAGCGCAAGGTGGGCCAGCAGGGCGAGGTCGCCGCTGGCGCCGACGGAGCCCTGGCGCGGTATGACGGGGTGGACGCCGAGGTTGAGCATGTCGATGAGCATCTCGACGAGCTCCGGGCGAACACCGGAGTAGCCCTTGGCCAGCGCGTTGGCCCTGAGGAGGAGCATCCCTCTCACGACCTCCATTGGCAGGGGCTGCCCGACCCCGCAAGCGTGACTTCTGAGAAGATTCACCTGGAGGGTCAGCAGTTCGTCCTCGGGGATCTTCACGTCCATGAGGTCCCCCACGCCGGTATTCACGGCGTAGACGGTGTCGCCCGTCTTGAGAAGTCGCTCCAGGGATTCACGTGCCTCCAACACCCGCTTCCTCGCGTCGGGGGAGAGCTCCGTACCAGCACCGAGGCGAGCGACGCTCACCACCTTGTCGATCGTGAGGGTCGATCCGTCTATCCTCACAGTCGGCTGACCATCCGATTTCCGTTCGGCCGTTCGAAACCCCCCTCTAGCCGTCGCGCGCTAACCCATGAATCCCATTGCACGTACCTGAACTTATTCGTTCCTGTGGCCATCGCCGTTCTCGCGGAAAGGCACGAACTTGTAACCGTAGTGGATGACACCGGCAGAGCCCTCCTCGCTGAGCTTCCTCAGGGTCGAGCGCACCCTCGTACCGATCGACAGGTCACAAGCATCGCAATCGATAACCTGGCCCGTCACCTTGGCCCCCTCGTCCAGCTCGACCATCGCCACAATGTACGGCTTCTGCATGTGCTGTTCGTCCATGCCCTCGTGAATCTCCGTGAAAGAGAAGATGGATCCCGTACCCTTCATCTTGACGGGCTCCGTCTTCCCGACGCTCTTGCGGTGGCACAGCGGGCAGATTATCCTCGGCGGGAAGTAGTACTTGCCACAGCTGTTGCACTTGAAGCCGACCATGTTGTACCTGCTCGGGTTCTCTCTCCAGAAACGCGGTGCGGTCGCCATCTCATACCCTCCTGAACAGGTGGACGACGACAGTCGCCCCGGTCCCACCAACGTTCTGCGTCAGCCCCACGGTCGCGTCCTTGACCTGTCTCTTGTCCGCGGTGCCTCTCAGCTGATTGACCACCTCGACCGCCTGTGCGACGCCGGTCGCGCCTATCGGGTCCCCTCTAGCCTTGAGTCCGCCCGAAGTGTTGACGGCCACATCGCCGTCAAGAGAGGTCCTGCCTTCCTCCGTCGCCTTTCCTCCTTCGCCCTTGGCGAAGAACCCGATGTCCTCGACCGCGAGAACCTCGCTGATCGTGAAGTTGTCATGGACCTCGGCGACATCCACGTCGTTCACGGTGAGACTCGCCATCTTGAGCGCGCGTTCCGTTGCCGCCCTGGTCGCGCCCATCGTGCAGATGTCCTTCCTGTGGTGCAGACCCAGGGAGTCGCTCGCCTG
>DUGQ01000033.1 GCA_013331315.1 Thermoplasmata archaeon | reverse complement strand
CACGGAAGGGACTGGAGAGCCTGCTACTCGCGCTCGAGGTCGTTCACCGAACTATCCCTGACGCGCTTCTCCGCGTCGTCGCGAAGACCGGCTTCAGAGGCGTGGACACCGAGGAGTGGTTCCGACTGCTCGCCGACCGGGCGCACATCGCCCACGCCGTCGAGTTCCACCAGTCCATCGACGACGGCTCGTTGCTCGGGTTCTACTCGGACTCGGACCTCGTAGTCCTGCCGTCCAGGAACGAGGGGTGGGGACTCTCGCTCATGGAGGCGATGGCCTGCAGAAAGCCAGTGGTCGCCACCAGGGTGGGAGGCATCCCTGAGCTGGTGAGGGACGGCGTCGACGGACTGCTCGTGGAGCCTGGCGACGTCGCTGGACTCGCAGAGGCCATCGTCAGGCTGCTCGCGGACGAACGGCTAAGGTCGACCATGGGAGCCAGCGGGCGCGAGCGCGTGAGCGAGTTCTCATGGGCGGAGTCCGCACGGACTACGCTGGGAGTGTACAGCGAGCTACTCTAGCCGTTTTCCGCGAACTCGTCCATGAACCGGACCATGAACTTCTCCGTGTCCGTCAGCGACGCGACCTTCTTGTTCCCCTCGACGACCATGTACTCGTTCGGGCTGTGGGCGAGCGTCGAATGGCCTATACCCCCCATCGTGAACGGGAGCTTGAGTATCCGATTGAACACGTAGAACGGGACCGCGCCGCCGCTGGTGGGCCAGACCTCGGGCGTGTAGCCGAACGCCTCGTAGCTGCGGAGCATCGCCTGGACCACAGGGGCCTTGACGCTCATGCGGCACCAGTCGTAGCCCGTGTCGATCTCCTTTATCTGGATGTCCCTGTAACCGTGCGAGTCCAGGTGCGCCCTCACCATCGGCAGCATCTTCTCCTTCTTCTGGTTCGGCACGAGCCTGATGTCCACCTTACAGGTCACCTCGTGCGGCAGGACCGTCTTCGAGCCCTTGCCCGTGTAGCCGCCCCAGATGCCGTCTATGTTGAGTGTCGTGCCGTAGGTGTACATCCTCATCAGCTCCTCCGGCTCGTCGTCAGGCGCCATGAACTGCTTGACCTTCATCGTCTTCTTGAAGCCCTCCGTGTCGAACCGCTTCGCGAGGTCCTTGATCAACTCCTGGTCCTCTTCCGACGGAGGGACGACGTCGTCGTAGAAGCCGTCGATCAGTATCCTGTTCCCGTTGTCCTCGGTCATCGTGCCCAGGGCGTCCACGAGCCTCCAGACGGGGCTGTCCACCCAGGCCTTGTTGCTGCTGTGTATCGCGAACTCTTGCGGGCCCTTGCCCCAGCGCTTGCCGCTGCTGGTCATCTCAAAGTACACGACGCCCTTCACGCCGAGGAAGTGGGTGCATCCACCGGTGGCCTCCTGCCCGAAGAACGGGAAGTAGCACGCGTCGGAACGGGACAGGCGCTTCTTGTCCTTCCGCACATAGGCCGGAAGGTTCGGGCTGCCAAGCTCCTCCTCACCCTCGGCCACGAGTATCAGGTTGACCGGGGGGCGGCCGTCGCTCCTGCAACACGCCTCCACCGAGTTCAGGAAGGCGGCCAACGGTCCTTTCGTGTTGTCCGCCCCTCGGTTGACGATCGCCTTGACCTTGCCGGAGGGGAGCCTCATGTCAACGAGCTTCGCGCCCATGGCGGGATGCTTCCAGCCGGGCTCGTTGAACGGCATGGTGTCGTACATGAAGTACGCGAGAAGCGTCTTGTCCGAGTCGCCCTTGCACTCCCCGTAGACGACCGGATTACCCTTCGTCTGAACGACCTCGACGTCGTCGCACCCGACCTCGGAGTACAACTTCGCGACGAGGTCCGCGCACTCCTCGATGCCTATGCCCTCCTGGCTGGAACTCGGCTGTCTCAGAAGGCGTCTGACCCTCGAGATGTGCCTGTTCTTGTCTTTGTCGATCCTGTCGAACACGNNCTTCTCGTCGATTGCCATGTGATCGCCGCGATTATGCATCCGGACGATAAAGAGGTTTTCCGGCGCTCGCGGAAAGTAATGAAATACGTGTACGGGCGTGTGGGTCAGAGATGATAGAGGAGTTCCTGCTGATATTCATACCCATGTTCGTGGTCGTCGACCCGTTCGGGGTCATGCCCATCTACCTGGTCCTGACCGGGTCGATGAAGGGAGACGCCAGGCGCAAGACACTCAGGTACTCCATGATCTTCGCCACCGTCCTGCTGGCGGTCTTCGCCCTGATAGGCAAGGCCGTTCTCGACTACCTCTCCGTGACCATCGAGGCGTTGATGATCGCGGGTGGCCTTCTGCTGTTGGTCATCGGCATAATGATGCTGTACGAGGGCGACACGCCGAGGTCGAGGCGCAAGGGCGTCGAGGACGCGGACCAGTCGCCGCACACCCCCGAGGACGTGGCCTTCGTGCCGCTGGGCACTCCAATGATAGCCGGGCCGGGGGCGATCTCGGTGGTGATCATCCTCACAGGCACCGCCGACGTGCCTCTGGTTCTGGCCTCGCTCCTGGTCATAATGGGCATCACGGGCCTCCTGCTGTGGCAGGCGGGGGTAGTCTACAAAGGCATANNAACCTCGATACCGTGACGGACCGCGAGCGCGCTCGAGCGGGCGACGGAGGTTTTATCTGTCATGTCGCGGCGGGGGCGAAGGGGTTATTAGGTCGCTGCCTGCTATTTACAGACAGTTCGAACTGAGGAAATCCGAGGCGCGGAACACTGTATGGATAGTCTGAACCTTCGCCGCCCTCGGGTTGTGGGGGGTAGTTACGACGGGCGCGAAGATAGTGCTTACCGCTGACCGTACGCTGATGTCCAGTTACAACAGCAGCCAGTTCATCGGGTTCGCCGCCTGCTTCCCGAAGGTGCTCCCCAGGTGGCTCTACACACGCCTATTCTGCCCTCCCCAGCACGTCTCCGCAGAGGACCGGCTGGCGATACCGGCCGGACTCAGGAGGATAGAGTCCGCACTCATGGGCAACGGGTTCTCCCAGGACGACGTCTCAGTCGCTTACCCGACCAGGATAGACCGCGTCGTGGACGGCTCGACCAAGGTGATAGGCGTGTCCACGTCTGACCCGCTGGGCCTTGGTCCCGCGTCAAGCACCTTCTCCAGCCTCATCCGTCGGGAGCCTTACACCGCTCACTTCTTCAGAGAGCTGATGAGCTCGAGGGCGGTCCGCTCAGGGCGCGCGAAGGTGATCGTGGGTGGACCGGGCGTGTGGCAGCTGTCGGGCGAGAGGACGAGGAGGAGGTTGAACATAGACTGCGTGGTCGAGGGGGAGGGCGACCTGGTCGCTCCGAAGCTGTTCGAGGACGCGGTCGCGGGTCGGCCCTTGCCCCCCACGGTCTCGGGAGGGGCCGTCCCTCTGGAAGACATCCCAATCATGAGAGGGCCATCGGTAAACGGCACGGTCGAGATAAGTCGAGGATGTGGCCGTGGGTGCGAGTTCTGCAACCCAAACATGCGAACGGTCAGGCACATCCCCGTGGGGCGCATACTCGAAGAGGTCAGGATGAACCTCGGCCACTCCCGGAAGATCACCCTCCACGCCGAGGATGTGCTCAGGTACGGCGCAAAGGGGTTGGTCCCCGACAGGGAGAAGGTCTCGAGCCTGTTCGCCGAAGTAGCCGCGCTGACCGACAGGGTAGGACTCAGCCATATCGCGCTTTCGTCGGCGCTCTCGGAGCCTCGTCTCGTCGAGGATATCGCCGAGATCTTCGACGGAGCGAGCAGAGGGAGCCGGGTCTACGCGCAGACGGGGATAGAGACCGGTTCTCCGGAACTGGTCTCCAAGCACATGAGGGGCAAGGCGAAGCCCTATGCTCCGGAGAGGTGGCCTGAGATCGTGGAGGAGTCGTTCAAGCTGCTGGCGGACAACGACTGGGTCGTGTGTGGGACCCTGGTCATGGGCATGCCCGGGGAGACTCAGGACGATGTCAGGAAGACCCTGGAGCTCGTGCGCTCACTGAGGCCTTACAAGAGCCTGATCGTTCCACTGTTCTTCGTGCCGTTGGCCGACATGAAGGACGGCGAGTTCTTCAGGCCTGAGGCGATGCTCCCGGAGCACTGGATGCTCTTCTCCGAGTGTGTCGACCACGACTTCCGTTGGGCCTACACGTTGATGGACGAGCTTTTCAGGCAGAACAGGACGAGCTCTGCGAAGGCGCGCATGTTCAGGATTGCCGCGTGGTACATGCAGAGGAGGCTCAGGCCGTACCTCGAGATCATGAGGGAGGGCAAGAGCCCGCTCAAGGAGGTCCTCGAACTGGAGGAGTCACAGGCGTCCGGGATGGCCCAGGAGAAGGCGGAGGCGTGATTCCGAGAGACGGGCCGCTCACGTATGGGCCATGGCGCTCGACTTGGACCTATCTTCCCCA
>DUGQ01000172.1:2619-3041 GCA_013331315.1 Thermoplasmata archaeon | reverse complement strand
TACTCAGGCGAACCCATACAGGTAGGTATCAGATGGCTCAAAAGGCGAGGGCGACGGCTAAGAAGGTCAAGGACCGGTGGCGCGCCAAGGAATGGTACAAGGTATACGCTCCTGACATGTTCAGCCGGATGCAGCTCGGCGAGACGCCGGCGGACTCCCCCGACAACGTCATGGGGAGGATAACGGAGGCCACCGTGCAGGACCTGACAGGTGATTTCTCGAAGATGCACATAAAGCTCAAGTTCAAGGTTCACGACGTTCGAGGGTTCGAGGCCCACACCATGTTCGCCGGGCACGACCTCACGAGCGATTACGTCAGGAGGCTAACCAGGCGTAAGAGGACCAAGACCGACACGGTCGTGAAGGTGGTCACGAAGGACGGCTGGGGGGTCGTCATAAAGCCGATGGCGGTGTCCGAGCAG
>DUGQ01000172.1:0-2539 GCA_013331315.1 Thermoplasmata archaeon | reverse complement strand
AGCCGGAACCGGCGCAGGAAGAGGCCGTTCCCGCGGAGGCGGAGACCGTTTCCGAGGAGAAGCCCGTTGAGGGCTCAGAGTCCGAAGAGGCCCCCGCCGAGGAACAGCAGGCCGAAGAGGACGTCGAGGGAGAGGAGAAGAAGGAGTAACCCTCTCCGGGAGTGGTGGCGCCCGAAGGGCGCCTTCTGAAGCAACAATGTCGGGGTGGCTCAGCCTGGTGGAGCGTCGGACTCATAGGGAGTTCTTCTGACCAGATGCTCCTCGGACATCCGAAGGTCACGGGTTCGAACCCCGTCCCCGACACCATTATTGACGGATAGCGCGTTCACGATTCTCCACGGGGTGTCAGGCACGAGGGTCATAATCTACACGGGCAAGGGCGGCGTCGGCAAGACATCCATCGCGGCGGCGACCGCGCTCAGGGCGGCGGAGAAGGGGCACAGGACGGTCGTGATAAGCACCGACTCGGCCCATAGCCTCTCAGACTCGCTAGAGTTCCCTCTGAGCGGGAAGGTCCAGAAGATAGCGGACAACCTGGACGGCATCGAGGTCGACATGCAGCTGGAACTCGAGACCCGATGGAAGGAGATCCAGACATATTTCTCTGACTTCCTCGCGTCGCAGGGGATGGACGGCGTCACGGCGAAGGAGATGGCGGTGTTCCCGGGCATGGAGCTGATGTCCGCGCTGTTCTACGTGGAGGAGTTCCACAAGAGGGACGCGTACGACGTCGTCGTAATGGACACGGCGCCTACGGCGGACACGCTCAGGCTGCTCGCGTTCCCGGACATCGCGAACTGGTACTTCGACCACCTTTTCCACATGGTGAAGAACGTCATCCGCATCGCCAGGGTGACCGTCGGGAAGCTCATGACGGCACCAATACCGTCCGAGCGGTTCCTGGACGACCTCGAGAGCCTCAGGGAGAGGCTGGTCTACGTGCGTGACCTCCTGACGGACCCTGAGATAACCTCGGTCCGTCTGGTGCTCAACCCCGAGAAGATGGTCATCACCGAGACCCAGAGGGCATACACGTACCTGTGCATGTACGGGTACACGGTGGAGAGCCTCGTGATAAACAGGATCATCCCGGACGAGCTCAAGGGTTCGTACTTCAAGGCCAAGCTGAACGAGCAGAAGGCCCACATGAAGACCATCGACGAGATATTCTCCCCGCTCAAGACGATGAAGGTGAAAATGATGCCGACCGAGGTGCTCGGTAGGGAGGCGCTGAGCCTGCTCGCGGACCAGGTGTTCGGGGGCGACGACCCGGCGACAGTGTACTCGACGGAGTCTCCAATGAAGATATTCGGTCAGGACGGCAAGAGCGTGCTGGCCATCAAGCTGCCGTTCGTGATGGACCAGAACCTAGAGCTATATACGCGGAACGATGTTCTGACGTTGCAGCTGGGAGCTTTCAAGAAGTCCATCGGGCTCCCGTACTCCCTTGCGGGGAAGCCCGTGCTCGGAGCCGATCTTGACGGCCCCTGGTTGAAGATCCAGTTCGAGGGTGAGGAAGTTGGCAAAAGGAAGGGTGGAAAGCGGCGTCGAGGCGGCAAAAAGGCTCGAAAGGCACCTGGAAGAGATAGCGACTAAGATGTCCAGCAAGGAGACCATGACCCACTTCGTCAACGCCGGGATGGAGGTCGTCCAAGCGGCCAACGTGGCGATGAGCCAGCTCGAGATACCGGAGGAGACCAGGGTGCGGATACACCGCGCCGAGAGGGAGGTCCTCCTAGCGACCAGGAGCTTCATAGACGTCATACTGGCCGAGGTTGACAAGGAGATCCCCGGCGGGAAGTCAGAGCTGAAGAAGGTCCAGATCAAGCGGAAATCGAAGTAGAGTTCCGATATCCGCCCGATCCAGAAAACACAAGTTTTTTACATGTGTCGCATTCTACTACAGACGCTAGTATTCGAGAGGGGTCGAGGACGATGCCGAAGATGTTGGTACCATATCCTGACAAGTGCACTGGTTGCAGGTTCTGCGAGATGGCTTGCTCTCTCTTCCATGAGGGGAAGATCAACCACGCGGACGCGAGGTTGCAGGTCCACAAGAGGGACGTGAGAACGGACTTCCCGGCCGTGTGCACGCACTGTGTCGCGTGCGGGGAGGAGTGTTGCGTGCAGGCGTGCCCGATCGAGGCGATAAAGCTCGAGGACGGCATCGTCCGAGTGGACGAGGACGAGTGCACCGCCTGCGGCTCCTGCGTGGACGCGTGCCCCTTCGGGGTCATGAGGATGGAGGAGACCGCATTCAAGTGCGACCTCTGCGGAGGCGACCCCACATGTGTCAAGTTCTGCCCGATGGGCGCCATAAAGTACGAGGAGCCGAAGCCCGAGCAGTTCGAGGCGGTCAAGAAGCTCCTGGGGGCTGATTGAGATGAAGGGGTTCCATGGGAAGATTCTGAAGGTAGACCTCGGAGAGGAGAAGTCCTCGGTCAAGACGGTCGACGAGAGGTATGTCAGGAAGTATCTCGGAGGCCAGGGATTCGCGGTGGAGCTGGTCTACCACGACATGCCCGTGGGGACCGACGCG
>DUGQ01000062.1:8859-9375 GCA_013331315.1 Thermoplasmata archaeon | reverse complement strand
CATGAAGGACAAGCTGGCGAGCGTGACAATCGAGATAAGGCGCGCGACGAAATCCCTGAAGGACTCAGCGACGCTTCTCGCCGAGACGACCCGGAGCATGACTGACGGGACCCAACAGGTGTCGAACTCCATGGCTCAGACATCCAAGGGGGCTGAGACTCAGGCCTCACGCGTGGAGGAGATGGTCAAGATGCTCGGCGAGCAGACGAAGGCCATCTACGACGTCGTCCAGAGCGCGCAGAACGCCGCGAGGGCGTCCGAGGACGCGAGCGAGGTCGCCCAGAAGGGAAGCAGGTCGATCCACGACTCGCTTGACAGGATGAACGCCCTTCTGAACAGCGTCGAGCAGACGTCCATGGCGATGCACAACCTGTCGAAGAAGTCACAGGAGATATCGCAGATAGTCAACATCATCACGAACATCGCGCAGCAGACGAACCTGTTGTCTCTGAACGCAGCGATCGAAGCTGCCCGAGCGGGCGAACATGGAAGGGGCTTCGCGGTCGTCGCCGACGA
>DUGQ01000062.1:0-8826 GCA_013331315.1 Thermoplasmata archaeon | reverse complement strand
ACAGCGCGACCACGATATCCGAGTCCCTGAGGTCGCTAGAGGATATAGCCGCCACCGTCGAGGAGACGGCGGCCATGGTCCAGGAGATCAGCGCCTCCACCGAGCAGCAGAAAGCCTTGACGGAGAGCCTGGCAAAGAACCTGGACGAGGTGGCCAGCATAGCCAACGAGACATCCGCGTCCGCGGAGGAAGTCTCAGCGTCATCCGAGGAACTAGCCGCTGGGATGGAGGAACTCTCCGCCTCGGCTCAGGACCTCACGGACCTTGCCACCAAGCTGACGGACCTGGCGAAGGAGCTGCAGTCCGGGTCCGAGAGGCACACCCTCAAGGACGCCAGTGAGCCTGAAGAGGGTGACGAAGAAGCGAGCGAGGAGGATTGGGACAGAGGCGAAGNNCTACACAGGACATAACGAAGGTTCACAGGAGTCCGAGACACATAGAAGGGGTCATCAACCTCAGGGGCAAGCTCGTGACGGTAGTCGACCTGAGGAAACGTTTCCGGATGGAGGCGAAGGAGCCGGACGAGAACGCCAGAATCATAGTGGTCGACGCAGCTGACGCTCCGGTGGGATTCATGGTCGACGAGGTGACGGAAGTAGTCCGGCTGAGCTCGGAGGCGATAGAACCGGTGCCGGAGTACGTCGCTCAGGAGATCGAGTCGGAATACGTCACGGGCATCGCTAAGCTTGACGAGAGGCTGCTCACGATCATAGACCCGCTGAGGGTTCTGGAGCTATCGACGAACGAGACGGATATGCAAGGAGGTGTCGCGAATGGCAACCGTTCTAGTGGTTGACGATTCGGAATTCATGCGCAGGGTAATCAGGAACATCCTGGAAGGTGGGGGGCACAGAGTCCTGGAAGCCAAGAACGCTGACGAGGCTTTGAAGGTGTTCAAGGACCAAGGTGTGGACATCATAACGATGGACATAGTCATGCCCGAGACAGACGGCATCGAGACCGTGAAGAGGTTGAAGGATGCCGACCCAAAGGTCAAGATAATCATGATATCGGCCCTCGGGCACCAGAGGACCGTCATGCGGGCCCTCGAGGCCGGCGCGCTCGATTTCATAATGAAACCATTCACCTCGGACGACGTCCTCGAGTCGGTGAACGCGGTACTACAGATGACCATCTGAGGAATCGTACATGCGTGAGACAGTCAAGGTGCTCATTGTCGACGACAGTGCCTACATGAGGGTGGTCCTCAAGGATATGCTATCCGTGGAGGACGGGCTCACAGTCGTCGGGACCGCGAAAGACGGCATTGAGGCCATCGAGAAGGCGAAGGCACTGAAGCCAGACGTCGTACTCCTGGACATCCAGATGCCCAAGATGGATGGCCTTGCCACGCTCCAGAGGATCATGAAGGAGAGCCCCACCAGGGTAATCATGCTGAGCGCCATGGACAAGGTCGACGTCGACCTCCCGCTCAAGGCGCTCGCCATGGGAGCTGTGGAGTTCATATCGAAACCCGGTGGGCCCATATCCGTGGACATAGTGAAGTACCGTGCGCATATCGCGCGCACCGTACGCGACGTGTCCGGCGCGAGGATCGAGGTCCTCCAGAAGGCGCGCGCGCCGCTCGAGATCNNTCCACCGGCGGACCGAGGGCGCTCGAGTACGTATTCTCGAAGCTTCCGAGGAACATCCCGGCAGCGATATTCGTCGTCCAACATCTACCAGTCATGTTCTCCGCGTCGTTCGCCAAGAGGCTCGACAAGGTGAAGGGGCCGAAGACGCTTGTCGCCTCGGACGGCGACTCCGCGAGTGAGGGCCACGCCTACATCGCCCCTGGAGGGTTCCACCTGAGGGTCGTTGAATGCTCGAAGTCACGTGCGCATCTGACCCTCGACAAGGACACGCCGCCAGTGCAGTTCGTGAAACCATCGGCTGACGTGTTGTTCGAAAGCGCCTCCAAGTGCTTCGGGGACCGGTTGTTGGCGGTTATCCTCACAGGCATGGGGAGGGATGGCGTGAACGGCGCGAAGGCCGTGAAGGCCGCGGGCGGGAAGGTCATAGTCCAGGACGAGAAGTCATCGGTGATCTATGGCATGCCGAAGGCCGCGGCCGAGGCTGGCGTAGCGGACAAGAGCATCTCCCTCGAAGAGATCCCAGAGGAGATAGTGAGATTCCTGGAGGACTGAGATTGCCTGGAGAGATAGACCTCGCGAAGTACTCGAAGCTCTTCGTGAACGAGTCGCGAGAGTATCTCCGAACACTGAACGAGGCGATGATCGAGCTCGAGGGCAAGCCTGGGGACAAGGAACTCATCGAGGCGATGTTCCGCGCCTGCCACACGATCAAGGGCATGGCCGGGATGATGAACTTCAAGGCTGTGACCGAGACCTCCCATGCGCTCGAGGACTTGTTGAACGCCCTTCGAAACGGCACCATAGACCAGACGGATGAGGTCGCGGAGGCGATCTTCAGAGGGTTGGACGCGCTAGAGGAGATGGTCTCGTCGGTTGAGAGGTCCGAGGAGATCGTCGAAGTCCCTGGGCTCGTTGAGGAGCTCCGAGGCATCGCCTCAGCCACTCCCTCGAGGAAGCCTGCCAAGAAGAGGGGGAAGAAGCCCAGGGAGAAGAAACCGGAAGAGGAGCCTGCGCCGAAGGCTGACAAGGCTCCCGTGGCCGTCCAGAGCGTTCATGTGAGGTTCGGACGAAGGTGCGCTTTCCCCTCCGCGAGGGCGCTTGTCATTCTCAAGGAGCTCGGCAAGGCGGCCAACATCATCGGCTCGATGCCGACCGAAGACGAGATTGACCAAGAACATGTCTTCGAGGAGTTCACTATAAACCTCCAGCCTGAGAAAGGCTTCGACGAGATACTCAGACGTGTCGCTTCGATGCCAGACGCTGAGGAGGTAAGACTGGGGCCGCCCGACACTCCGGTCGAAAGCTGGAAGGTCATCCAGGGCCGGGACCTGCGCCCCACAAGGGCTGTCGTCGAAGCGCCTGTCATGCAGACGATCAAGGTCGGCATGAACAAACTCGATGAGCTGCTCGACGACGTCAGTGAGCTAGTCATAGCCCGCAGCAGGCTGGTGGAGAGGAGCACAGCCCATGACGATCACGAACTCGAAGACATCTCCACGCAGGTCGACAAGCTCACGACGGAGATACAGGCCAAGGTGCTAGGAATAAGGATGATACCGCTCGAGACCGTCATGGCGAGGTTCCCTCGCATGGTCAGGGACATCGCCAAGAGCCAGGAGAAACAGGTCGAGCTGATAGTGGACGGGGGCAACATCGAACTCGACCGAACCGTCGTGGACAGGATAAGCGACCCTGTGATGCACATCCTTCGGAACTGCGTCGACCACGGCATCGAGACGGAGCAGGAGCGAGCGGAGGCTGGTAAACGTCAGAGGGGACTGATTAGGATTGTCGCATCGAAGCAGCAGGACCATGTCCTGATAGAGATCTCCGATGACGGCCGAGGCATCGACTACGAGAGGATCAAGAAGAAGGCCCTCTCGAAGGGGTTGTTCACACCCGACCAGGCAGATTCCATGCTCGCGCGAGACCTCCTTGACCTACTGTTCAGGCCGGGATTCTCCACGAAAGACGATGTCTCAGAGGTGTCGGGAAGAGGCGTCGGACTCGACGTCGTCAGACGCAACGTGGAGGAGCTGGGCGGGACCGTGATGATAAGCTCCTCGAAAGGCGCGGGAACGACCTTCTCGCTCTGGCTTCCGTTCACGCTGGCGATCATCGACGCGATGCTCGTCTCCATCGCTGATCAGATCTACGCGGTCCCGATGGGTATCATCGCTGAATCCCACCGCTTCGAGGTCTCCGAGATAAAGCAGATTCGAAGCAGAGAGGTGGTGCAGCTCAGAGGAGAGGTCCTACCGGTCATACGCATGCGGTCGTTCTTCGGCATCCCGGAGGCCGAGGGCAGGGCCGACCTGAGCGCTCTGATCGTGCAGAGCCGAGAGAGGAGGGCGGCCCTCGCCGTGGACGACCTCATGGGACATCAGCAGATAGTGGTCAAGTCCCTTGACGCGCGACTCAGAAGGGTCAAGGGCATCTCCGGTGGCACAATCCTGGGAAGTGGGAAGATCGCGTTGATACTCGATGTTGACTCAATACTAGGAGCCTGATTGATATGGATGAGAAGAGCACCGAGACGGTCTTGGAGATAATCAGGGAATTCGCCAACGTCGGAGCGGGCAACGCCGCGACCGCGCTGGCGTCCCTCCTCGACATGGAGCTTGTGAACGAGGTGACGTCGTGTAGGATACTCCCTCTGGCCGAGGTCAGTGAGTGGCTCGGGGGCAGCGAGGAGGGCGTCGCGGGGACCTACACCCAGCTCTGCGGCGACATGAGAGGAGGGGTCCNNGACGACCATCGTCGAGCACCTCGCTAAGGAGACGCCCGACCTGTCCGACCTCTCGCCCATACAGGTCTCCGCGCTCTGTGAGGTCGGCAACATCTGCCTCTGTTGGTACCTCGTCGCCGTGTCGAAGATGATAGACACGGACCTCATACCCGCGCCACCCGGAGCGGCGGTGGACCTGCTCGGGGCTGTGCTCGACATACCCCTGGCATCCCTCGGGGCCTCGGTCGACACAGTGATCGCGGTGCATACTGTCTTCAAGGGCACGGAGAGGTCGTTCGAAGGATACTTCGTGCTCCTGCCGGAGAACGCAATGCTCTCGACGATAATGGAGAAGATGGGAGAAGCATTTCGATGAAGGACGCCAGACTCATCGGCATCGCACAGTACGCCATCGGCAGGCCTCCTGAGCGGCTGTGCTGCCTGGGTCTGGGCTCATGCGTGGCCGTGTTCATCTACGACCCCGACACCAAGATAGGCGGCGTCCTACATGCCCTCCTTCCAAGAAAGCCAGCCAAGAAAGACCCCGACCCGAAATACACAGACTCTGGAATCAAGATCCTGTACGACGAGATCGTATCCAAAGGGGCGAAGAAGAGGAAGCTGATCGCCAAGCTCGTGGGTGGAGCTCAGATGTTCCCGAACCTCGACCTCGGCATAAGCGACATAGGAACCGAGAACATAAGAGAGGCTCGGAAGACGCTCCAATCCCTCGGAGTCGAGGTCGTCTCCGAGGAGGTCAAGGGCAATAAGGGGCGATCAGCGTACTATTCCCTGGAGACAGGGGATGTCACGATCAGGACCGCCTTCTCCGCCGACAAGGTCATCTGATTCTCGAGACTCCGTCTCTTCAAGCCAGTAGTACATCCTCGCGTGTCTGAGGACTCAGCCTCATGGGCTCTGAGGGAGCCGTTCCGTCTAGTTGTACTCGTCGAGCAGAGTCCACCAACCCATGTCGATGGCGAACGCCACCTCCGCATACGCTTCTGAGTAGTACTTCCAATCGCCACCGTTGGCCCACCAGAGTGTCATGCCTCTGCTGTCCTCGGCGGCCCGTCCACCCCAGTATGCTATGACGGAGCTGTCCATGGCCGAAACCATCGCCGCGGTGGTCGTCCTCAACGTCTCATCGGTTATGGTTGAATCGGCGAGGAGCGCGTCCCCGAAGTCCGCTATGTCCACCTGATAATGCGTCGCCCAGGCATAATAGGACTCACTCACGGCCTGCTTGTAGTTGCTGGCGTAGATCGGCAGGCACGAGTACATCGAGCTTGTCCATGCCGAGAGCGCCTCGGCAGAGGCCACCACGGCCGGAGCGCTGACAGCCGACAATGCAACCGTGGACGCCCACGTCTGAGGAGCGTAGAAAGCCTCGAAACCAAGGACCATGTCCGTCGCGAGCTGCTCAGGAGACCTCGACGGGTCGAGCGCAGAGGGCATCAACATCAGGTCGTATGGGAATCCCGTCGTCGGGACCGACTCCTCGGATGCGACTACTATTCCCACCAGCTCCGTGAGAGCCACCTGGTAGACTACCTCGACTGAGGCCATGTTGCAGGCGTCGAACGCGAGAACGTCTATGTATACGCCAGCCCCCTCAATCGCCGCCTGGAAGGCTGGCATGGTTATCCTGCTCCCTGATGTGACGTCGTCGCTTATGTATCTCCACGCGTACCCGTGGTCCCATGCGACCACTGCGAGCTTGTCGGACGGGTACTTGGTGTCGACCTCGGTGAGAAACCACTGGAAGGTGGCTCCGCTGCCGAAGTCCATCTCATCGTAGGTCGCGACGACCTCGAATGCGTCCCCTGACACCTCGACCACTTCAGTGCCCTCGACGCTAAGCCTGTCCACATAGGCGACTATGTTGAACATATCGTTGGCGGGAAGATTCAGAAGGCCAGGCAGGCTGCTGTCGTCCCAGAACCTCTCGAGGCTGTTGTCCCCGCTTATGTACAACGCGACGGTCCAAGATTCCGTCACGGCCCACTTGCCCCCGGCGTGCTTCGCGAGGCACGCTCCCGGGGCAACGACAATCACCGCAGCCAATATACTCAGGCTGCAGACTATGAATCGTCTGTTCATGTCTTTCCCCCTAGACATGTCAGGGAGGCACTGACTGCCTACCTGACTCGTGTCAGAGAACATGATTTCTGTCATGCTATTAGAACTCTGGCTGCACTTTTGTGTACTGACGCATGGCGTTCAGCGCGAGGAACGGTCGGATATCGACTGAAAAGCTTTAGTACTACCCAAACATAAGTACGTCTTTGCCAGGAGAAGGCGGATGGCTGACGGTAGGTCTGCGTTATGCGCAGACCAGCTGAGGAAAGTCCCCTCTCCGAGAGAAGGTGGGCTGCACTAGCAGCAGGGCGAGAGTCCTGGCAAGGGCACAGAAACGGCACAGCCTCGGGACAATGCGATGATTCCCTTGGGGATGAGGTCTTCCGAGGATTTGGTGAAACGGCGACTCCCCACCGGAGCAAGCTCAAACGGCCGGATCGATTTCTCATCGTCGGCGGGTAGAGCGCATAGTCGAATGCCATCAACCCCGAAAGGGGCTAACAGAAAGGGGCTTACTACCTTGACCTGGCACTATTTTATTCCCATTTCCGAATTATTTCTGTGTTAACGCCTTCCGTACATCGTTTTGACATCAGGATGTCCGTGAGAAAAGGCCATAGGGGCGAATTATCTGGGCCTCCACGCAAGCGTTTATCAATGTAGACCTAGAATCAAGGTGATGAGCATCGGAGGAAAGTGGCATGCCGTCCCTAGATCGACATGTTGGCTCGATATGGATTCAGAGGCCGCTTGGCTATATTTGGGTGCTGATTTCGACTAGTCTTACTGCGTTCTTCTTGGTGACTCTGCTGTTCATATCGGAAGCCTTGGGCATCCGGGAAGATCAGCATGCTCTGTTCATACTCATCGTCGTCACCGTATTCGTCATGATGCTCCCGGTTTCCAGATTCATCCATTCTTGGCTTCTCTCCAGGAGACGCGAGAAGGAATGGCTCGATGAAGAAATCAGGAAGGCGAAATGGCAATTCGAAGACGAGTAGGGCGCCCGACTGATTCTGTGCTGAGAGAACACTGATTCACGCCAATAGAAGCAGAATGAATCAGTCTGCGGTTTCCCAGTCAGAATGCCTAGAATTGCAGGGTTTCAAAAGGGCCGTCTAGAAAAGGCCATAGGGGCGGAATGGCATACGCTGAACGGCCAAGGGGGAACGGTTTGAGAGGTCTGGGAACTGTCTTAAATTGGATTGGAGTAGCTGTAACTGCTGCGGGTGTTCTGCTATTGGTGTATCAGATTGAGACATGCGCATTGAGTAGTCCGGGTATCTGCATTCTCCTGCCCTATGTCCTCTTGACCGTGATTGGAATTGTTACGGCAATCTTTGGATACTTCATTCATTCCCGTCATTGTGGAAAGGTTACGCCGTGAGAAGAGGCCATTGAGGCGGAGGGGAGCCATTAAGTCACCGAAGGCGATTTGGGATCAGGTGTAACCGGAGATGAATGGCAATGAGTTTCCACAACCCGCATCCAAGAGCGAGATAGAATGGACTCCTTTGCTGATTGTGATTGGTGCGGCCTACCTGATCTCTCTGTCATTGTATGGTGCAATCAACGTACCGCGCGACACTTTTGAGCTGGAGAGCGATTTGAGCGTCATCCTGGGCTTTCTAATAATCACGGCCTTGATTGTGACGATAGCTTCTGTCATCTACAAGAAAGAGGATTTGGGGAAGATGTCGCTGATTATTGGAATGGTACTCATAATCTGCATGTTTGCGCTGAGAGCCTCGGTGTACCTCAGGGTGTAGCGACCCACGACATTGGAGATTTCATCACAGACCTCTCCATTCTTTGCGGCAAAAGGCCATAGGGGAGGTATGGTTTCTTCTGGAGTTTAGCTCGGTGCAATAATCGCCGAATTGAAGAAAGCTAGTGTTTCAAGTTCAAGGTCTACCCAGGGGAAAAAGCTATGACAAATGGGGCGATTGGAGTTCTGGGTAATTGAATATGGACTCCTCGGAAATCCTGCTGCTCATAGGTTCTGTAGTGATATTGATATGGGGCGTAGCGCACATAGCGCCCACAAGTTCTGTCGTGAAGGGCTTCGGGACGATAACGCCGGACAACATGCGCATTATCACGATGGAATGGATTGCCGAAGGGCTCACACTCTGTTTCATAGGAGTGCTGGTACTGGCTGTGACCTTCTTTGATGGAAACGCTGACGCCGTCTCAGTACTCGTCATTAGACTATCGGCCGCGATGCTACTGGCTATGGCATTACTCACTCAGTTCACGGGCGCTCGGACGTCAGTACTGCCAATCAAGCTCTGCCCCATCGTGAAGACGGCTGTGGCCATCACGTTCATTATCGCGACAATCGCCTAGGATTGAGCTTCTGCACCCAGTTCTCGAAAACATAGGCACAGAAATGAGTCTAGTTCGGTGCTAGAATCGCTG
>DUGQ01000152.1 GCA_013331315.1 Thermoplasmata archaeon | reverse complement strand
TCGTACTTCGACTCCAGGGTAAGCCGCGCCTCAGGCCGGAGAATCCCGAAGAAGGACGCTGTCGAGGCGCCGTCGGCGAGGATGGTCTATGACGCCGCGAGGGCTCTCGGGCTGGACTGCATACTCGAGCTCGAGAGGGCCTATCCCAGATTCTGGTTCAGGAGGGAGGGTAGAGTCTTGGTCGAGCCTAAGATGAAGAAGACTGAGCTCGTGGCCAAGGTCTCGGAGAAATTGAGGGCGCTTCCGAAGGAGTGAGCGTCGGCTACCTGTCCTGCGGGGTCTCCACCTCTTCCACCAGTTGCTTGCCGGCGGAGACGCTGTCGACGGAGTGTATGACCGCTCCGCAGTCAGAGATCGTCTCCTCGATGCTGTCGAAGTCTATCGACAAGCCCTCGATAGTTATCTTGACGCTCTCCGTCTCCCGGTCCACTTCCTCCAGCGTGCAGTTCACGCCGGAGACTCCCTTCAAAACACTTATCCTCCGCGCCATCTCGATTATCGTCGGATGGTGGGGTTTCAGCACATCGAGGACTAACCTCTTTATCTCTGTCACTTGCGCATTCCCTGCCGAGTACTTCGAGGACTACGAGGTCTTCGTATTTAGTTCTTTTCAGATTGGGGGTCCGACCATATTTGAACCCATCATCCCCGGGACTGTCTGGACTCGGCAGGTTTAATACGCCAAGTCCCCATCCGAACCGCCGTGGAACGGAGCCCGATTTCTCCGGAGGAAGTCAAGGTACTTGACATCAACTCGCGCCATCTTGGCGTGACGACGATCGCGCTGATGGAGAACGCGGGGGCAGCCGTGGCCAGGTACGTCACGGACAACTATCCGACCTCTGCCAGGGCCGCGGTCCTGTGCGGAAAGGGCAACAACGGAGGCGACGGGTTCGTCGCCGCCAGGCACATGTCCGAGAGGATGCCCGTCTCGGTCTTCCTCTTCGACCCCGAGGACGGGGCCGGCTCCGACGTGGCGAGGATGAACTTCCAACGGGTGGCCACGATCGCCAAGGAAGCGAAGCTGTTCGACATGAAGGAGTTCGACCTCGTGGTCGATGCCCTGCTCGGCGTCGGGCTGAAGGGCAAGCCACGGGAGCCCGTCGCAAGCCTCATAAGGACACTGAACAGGTCCAAGAAGCCAGTCATCAGCGTCGACGTGCCGTCGGGGTGGCCGTCCGAACTCAGGGTAAGGCCGAAGGCCACCGTTACTTTCCACGCGGCCAAGGCCGGAATGAACCGCAAGAACTCGGGCAAGATCGTGATAGCCGACATAGGCATACCGGAGGAGGCGCAGGTGTATTGCGGCCCCGGGGATTTCTCTCTCCTGCCAGTCAGGAAGCCGGACGCCCACAAGGGGGACGCGGGGCGCGTGTTGGTGATAGGTGGGGGGCCGTACACCGGCGCGCCCGCATTCACTGGCATGGCCGCGATGAGGTCTGGCGTGGACCTCGTCTTCGTCGCCACCCCTGAACCGGCCGCCCTGCCCGTCGCGGTGTACTCGCCGAACCTCATCGTACGCTCGCTGGAGGGGGATGTGCTATCCGATGAGCACGTGACGGAGCTGCTGTCGATGTCCAGGGACGTGGAGGCGGTCGCGATCGGCCCCGGCCTCGGCTCCGCCCCGGAGACCATAAGGGGCATCCAGAAGTTCATCCAGAGGTGCGCCAAACCGATGGTAATCGACGCCGACGCGATTGGAGCGTGCGGCTCAAGGCCTCAGATCCTGCGCAACAAACAGGTGGTCATCACCCCACATGCGAACGAGTTCAGGAAGCTGACAGGCAAGGCCCTGGGGACGGACGACCCGCAGAAGAGGGCGGAGAAGGTCAGGGAGGCCGCAGTGAAGATCAGGTCGAGCATACTCCTGAAGGGCGCGGTGGACGTGATCAGCGACGGGGGCATCGTCAAGCTGAACAGGACTGGCAACAACGCGCTCGCGGTCGGGGGGACGGGAGACGTCCTCACGGGCCTCGTGGCGGGAATGATCGCCCAGGGCGCGAAGCCGTTCCACGCGGCGAGGATCGGCGCGTTCGCCATGGGACTCGCGGGAGACCTTGCCTTCGAGGAGAAGAGCTACGGCCTGGTGGCCACCGACGTCATCGACAAGATCCCCATCGTTCTCAGAAGGTACGAGTACGACTCCCTGGAGTGAAGTGCGAGCATGAGGGTCGGGGTCGTCTCGGACATCCATTCCAACAAGTTCGCGCTGGAGGTCGTCCTCGAGAGGCTCGAGGAGCTGGCCCCTGACTCGATCGTCTGTGCAGGCGACATCGTGGGCTACGGAGCCCACCCCGACGAGTGCTGTCGGATCGCGGCGGACTTTTTCGACGCGGTCGTACAGGGAAACCACGACGCAGCGGTCCTGTCCGGCGAGACGTCGGGCATGAACCCGTACGCGGCCGCGGCGGCACTGTGGACGCGTGACAAGCTCAGCCCGGACTCCAAGGCTCTCCTCGGGTCGCTGCGGACGTCGTCGGCGCTGGACTCGGGGAACGGACGCGTCTCGATCTTCCACGGCTCCGACCGTGACAGAGACGAGTACGTCCACGAGGAGATGGTGGACCCAGACATCCTCGCGAGGAACGATTCCAGGTTCATCGTCCTCGGGCACACCCACGTGCCGTTCGTATGCGGATTCCCGAGCGGCCTGGTCCTCAACCCCGGAGCCGTGGGACAACCCAGGGACGGAGACCCGAGAGCCTCCTTCGCGCTCCTCGATACCGAGGAGTCTGCGTGCGAAGTGATCAGAGCGGAGTATCCCTCCCACGAGGCGTCCGAGGCGATCCTGAAGGCGGGTCTGCCCATGATGCTGGCGAAGCGGCTCTCGGTCGGCAGGTAGGGGGGTAGGTTTTTATCGAGGTGTAGACGGTATGCCGAGCGTGAACCTGGATCCCCTGCCCGACATGCCCGCGCTGGTGATTTCTGGCCAGCGCAGGTGGGCGTGCATAGCCGACATACACCTCGGTATAGAGGCGGCCCTAAGGGCCTCGGGCTTCACGGTCCCCAGCAGGATGCCCGCGATGCTAGACAGCATGGAATCGCTCGCGTCACACGCGGACAGGCTGCTCATACTTGGCGATGTCAAGCACAGGATCACGCACGCGAGCAGGCGGGAAGACCGTGAGGTCGGTCAGGTGATGAGGAGGCTCATGGAGCTCTTCCAGGCGATCGTCATCACCCCGGGGAACCACGACGGGGGTCTCAAGGCCGTCGTCCCTGACGGGTGCGTGATCGCCTCGGTCCAGGGGACGGTCATAGAGCGTACGGGCGTGATGCACGGCCATGTCTGGCCGTCAGAGAAGACGATGTCGACCCAGGCGCTCGTCATGGGTCACGTCCACCCGTCCGTCCTCCTCGAGGACTCGATGGGTGGGAGGTCGAACGAGAAGTGCTGGTACCGGGTCCCGATGGCGCCAGAGAAGGTGCTCGAGAGGTATTCGAACCACCCGGAAGAGCTCGTCATCGTTCCCGCCTTCAACCCGCTCATCACGGGCAGCCCGCTGAACGCGGACAGCGGGCTTCTGGGGCCGATCCTGAGGAACGGCCTGGCGGACGTCGGCGCGGCCAGGGCTTACCTGATGGACGGGACGAACCTCGGGACGCCGCCGAAGGTCCAGAGGAAACCGCGAGCACGAAGATGACAGCGACTCACTTCTTGGCCCTGTCGAAGAAGATGTTCTTCCCCGTCGCGGACAAGGGTATGCCGTGGACCATGGCGGACTTCATCATCCCCAGGCGTCTCGCCGACACGCCTATCCTGTACATGATCCGGTTGTCGACGTTGTGCTCCATGGCCGTCTTGGCCGCCGACCCGAGGGCGATCCCCAGGTCCAGCATGCGGACCGCACAGTTGGGGCCCAGGAAATCTCCGGTGTGCGACGCCTTGTTGAACTCCTCGCAAGTTGGGAACCCGCACGCGCCGCAGTTGAGCCCCAGCCCCTTGTGAGGCAGCAGGCCTATCAACAACACGGCGTCGGAGTCGAGCACGTTCTGGCCGTCGCGCTCGAAGCCGGATATGGAGCGCTCCTTCGAGACCTGGACCATGTCCGTGCCCAGGGCGATCCTCTCGGACTCGTCCAGGAGCTTGGTCTCGATGTAGTCCTGCCCGGCCGCCTTCGGGGCCGTTCGAGCGGACAGCTCCATGAGCTCTGCGACCGTCCTCACCGCGTCCTTCAGAGACATGGCCACGTGTAACGATTCCTTGGGATTTATATGAGTTGGACGCAATCTCCGATGTCCTCGGAACGGGGGGAGAAGGCGAGTGAGGACCGGTAGGAACCTGCTTGGCAAGCTCAGGAGGGAACGACACGAGGTGGCCAACAGGCCGCGCTTGGTGGCCGTTCCCAAGGGCACGCTCCGCAGGGCGGCCGCGCGGAGGATGCAGGTGCGGACACGCCCTCTGGTGAAGGCGATCAGGCTCAAGGGCGAGTCCAAGTGCGGCATCTGTATGGGCGTCATCAAGCAGGATCTCCCGAGCGTGTTGTGCGCCTGCGAGAACCAGTTCCACAACTCCTGCGCGGTGCGGACGGGGGCGTGCCCCGCATGCGGCAAGGAACTCGTCGCGGAGAGACAGAAGCCCCACGTGGTCGACTCCGAGATGCCGACCGTGAAGCCCGTGAGGCTGGCCAAGAAGGACAAGCTGTTCCTCCTGGAGGAGAAGTTCCTGCTCGGAGAGGTGACGGAGAGGACCTATCTCACCATGCGAGACGAGGTGGGCAAGGCCCCAGACACCGCCGTGTTCTGCGACTCGTGCGGACGGCGACTCCTGGACGGAGAGGCCTGCGACTGCACGATGTATGAGCGCGAGCTGCAGTGTCCCGAGTGCGGCTCGAGACTGTCCGATGAGGACGACTTCTGCAGTCGATGCGGCGTGGTGTTCTCCCCCGACTTCTCGGGGGACCTCTTCCAGTGCCCCGAATGTGGGAGGATTGTCTCCGATGACGAGGGAACCTGCGAGTGCGGGGTGCTGCTCGTAGGCGAGGGGAACATGATCTGCCCGGAGTGCGGGGCCGAGATTCCTGAGACCGCGTTCGAGTGCTCCATATGCGGGCAGTCCTTCGTGGAGGAGATCAGCGAGTGCCCGGCCTGTGGGAGGAGGGTCTCGAAGGACGCCGTCACATGCGAGTGCGGGGTGATATTCTCCGACCGAGTGGCGGGCGTGGAGTGCTCAGAGTGTGGGGCGATGGTGGCCCTGGACGACCAGTTCTGCCCTGAGTGCGGCGCCCGGTTCGCGGACGAGCCCGTGCTGGAGGGGAAGCTCGAGAGAAGGGTCAGAAGCTGAGAAGGGCGGACACAGAAACACGTGTCCGCCTGGAACGTGAAAGAGGTTTGATGGCTTAGGCCGAGTCCGCGGTCAGCGGACGAAGTCGATCCCGTCGTCATCTGGCGTGTACGAGCGGGGCGCGCTGTTGCCAGCCGCCGCGACCGAGCTGTGGTTGTTGCCCTTGCCCATGAGCAGGGTGGACCTCGCACCGGTCACGATCAGCAGTATCCGCACCTGCCCCTCGCTCTGCGGGTCGACGCTGCAACCCCAGATTATCCGGGCGTGCTTGTTTATCCTGTCGCCCACGACCTCGGCGGCCTTCTGGGCCTCAGAGACGGTCATGTCCGGTCCGCCGACCACCCTTATCAGGGCGCCCTTCGCCTGCTTGAGGTCTATCTCACCCAGCAGCGGGGAGCTGAGGGCCTCGTCTATCGCCTCGGACACCCTATCCTCAGGGTCCGGCTCCTCGGACTCGCCGATGCCGACGAACGCGACACCGCCCTCGTTCATGACGGTCATGATGTCGCTGTAGTCCAGGTTGACCAGGCCGGGCTTCGTGATTATCTCCGTGAGGCCGCGGATCGTCTGCATGAGCACCTCGTCGGCCACCTTGAACGCGGCGTCGACAGGGAGCTTGGGGACGAGCTCCAGCAGCTTGTCGTTCGGGATGACAATGGTCGTGTCGCACAGGCGCCTGAGCTTCTCCAGGCCGTCCAGGGCGTTCTCCATCCTGACCTCGCCCTCGGCCTTGAAAGGCAGCGTGACGACACCTATCGTCAACGCCTTCATCTCCTTCGACAGACGCGCGGCGAAGTGCGCGGAACCCGTCCCGGTCCCGCCGCCCATGCCGGCGGTGACGAAGACCATGTCGGCGCCGTGGAGGAGCGCGGCGATCTCGTCGCGGGACTCGGTGGCGGCCTGGCAGCCCATCTCGGGGTTGGCGCCGGCGCCGAGGCCGCGGGTGAGCTCCTTGCCCAGCTGCACCTTCAGGGGCGCCAGGTTGGTGCGGAGCGCCTGGGCGTCGGTGTTGGCCGACAGGAAGTCGACCCCCGGCAAGCCGGCCGCGATCATGGTGTTGACCGCGTTGCCTCCGGCCCCGCCGACGCCGATCACCTTGATGCGGGCCCCCTCCACCATCGGAACCGTGTCATCCATCCTCATCC
>DUGQ01000204.1 GCA_013331315.1 Thermoplasmata archaeon | reverse complement strand
ACCTGGTCGTTGCCCTTGCCTGTGCATCCGTGGGCTATCGCGTCCGCGTCGAACCGGTGCGCCATCTCCACGAGTTTCTCAACCATCAGCGGTCTCGCGAGCGCGGTCCCGAGCGGGTAGCTCCCCTCGTAGAGGGCGTTCGCCTTGATCGCGGGCGCGACATACTCGTCCGCGAACTCCTTCTTCGCGTCGATCACCCATGCCCGCGACGCTCCTATCGCCTTCGCCCTCCTCATGGCCTCTTTGAGGTCATCAGATTGACCGACATCCACGGTCACGGCGATGACCTCGCAGCCGTACTTCTCCTTGAGCCAGTGGATCGCCACCGACGTGTCAAGGCCGCCTGAGTACGCCAGCAGAATCTTCTTCTGCTCTGTCTTCTTTGAAGGGCTGTGCATAGGTTTTGCCTCGAATCTGCAAGATTCCATGACGGTTATTTGGGAGTGGTGACTTCCGCGAAACACTCCTTTCGAGAGTTGTCTAATTCTCGACAAGCGCGCCTCCTATGTGGGGCGGGTATCGTGGCGCGCGGCGCGCACTGGACGGCCGTCCAGAGGTCCGCCAACCATTAAGTACACGCAGAATATTACTTCGTCCATTGGTTGAATCTCTTGGCACGTGGATACAATAGCGACGGAGATGGTGAGGAGGCGTCAGGCCCAGGACCGGACGGAGAGCCGGAGTTCGTCAGGGTGCGCCTTCCACGCAGAAGGGAGGGCGAGATGTTCGGCATCGCCGACCAGCTACTCGGCGCCTCGAGGATAAGGGTCATGTGCGCGGACGGCAAGCACCGGATGGGCCGCATCCCGGGGAAGATAAAGAAGCGCATGTGGATACGTGAGGGCGACCTCGTAATTGTCCAGCCATGGGAGTTCCAGGACGAGAAGGCCAACATACTCTACAGGTACACCAAGACGCAGGCGATGTACCTGAGCAGGAAGAAGATGATCCCGAAGTCGATAGACATATTCTGAATCGACCGGTGGAGGGTGGTTGGTCGTGCCCCGGGTCGATGATGGTTTTCGGCAGTTCGAACGAAGGGTCGAGCGCGAGCGCGATTCGTGGAGGATCCGCAGGAAGGACTCCGACGACAGGAAGACCTATGACGAGGTGTTCGACAAGGACAACCTGATGAGGATCTACAAGCTCTTCTCCAACGGGGTCTTAGACATAATCGATTTCCCAATATCGACCGGCAAGGAGGGGAACGTGTTCAGGGCCGTCACCTCAAAGGGAGACTTACTCGCTGTGAAGATATACCGCACCTCGACGGCGACCTTCAGGGACATGGCGAAGTACATCCAGGGGGACCCCAGGTTCAAGGGCATCACTGGAAGCAGGCGGAAGCTCATCATGGCGTGGTCGTCCAAGGAGTACAGGAACCTTCAGAGGTTCACCGATGCGAAGGTCAGGGTGCCGAGGCCCGTCACCCGGCACGACAACGTCATCGTGATGGAGTACATCGGGACCGAGGCGTCCCCGGCGCCCATGATGAGGAGCGTCGTCCTCGAGGACCCCGAGGGGGTCGCCGCGAAGATACTGGAGTATGTGAGGAGGGGCTACCAGGACGCCGAGCTCGTCCACGGCGACCTGAGCGAGTTCAATGTGCTCATGCAAGGGGAGGAGCCCGTGCTCATCGATGTCGGCCAGTCGGTCCTGCTGGGGCACCCGCTCGCGGAGGAGCTCCTGGTCAGGGACCTCAACAACATGGCAAGGTTTTTCAGGAAGTATGGCGTGGGCATCGACGTCGAGCAGCAGCTGCGGGAGATAAGGAAGCGATGACTCGTCAGTCCGTCAGGATACCCAAGGACCGTATAGGCGTCCTCATAGGCAAGGGCGGCAAGGTCAAGACCCAGGTCGAGAAGGAGACCGGGGTCAGGATCATCATCGACTCTGAGGAGGGCGACGTGACGGTGGACTACTCGAAGGCCTCCGACCCCTCGGTCGTCCTTCCCGTGATGGACTTCGTCGTGGCCGTCGGCCGGGGCTTCTCGCCCGAGAAGGCGATCATCGTGCTCGAGGACGACAGGTACCTCGAGGTGGTGGACATACGCGAGTACGTGGGGAAGAAGCCCGCCCACATAGCGCGCATGCGCGCGCGCGTCATCGGCACGAAGGGGAAGACCAGGCGGCTGTTCGAGGAGCTGACCGGCGTGTACATGTCCGTATACGGGAACACGGTCGCGCTGATAGGGGACACCCTGCAGCTCGACATCGCGAGGCGGGCCCTCGACATGCTGCTCTCCGGCAGCGAGCACTCGGCCGTCTACAAGTTCCTGGAAGGCAAGAGGGCCGAGATCAAGATCGACGGCATGGGCTTCTGACGTGGGCCACGCCGAGGCACGATTGAAATACCAAGATTGACATACTTCGGACGATGGCTGACGACGTGGCTCAGAGCTTCAGGGACGATATCGGCACCATAGTCCCGGACGCGCTCGCGGGAATGGAGGACCGCGACAGACTGATGTCCTTGGTGTCACACATGTTCTTGAGGCTCTGGACGCGCCTGGCCCTCGAGACGGGTCAGAAACTCAGGGTCACCCCATCGCAGTTCGAGCTCGGCACGTACAAGGGCAAGATGAACTGGATACTGAACGAGGGAGCGCTTACCGACGTGGACAAGTTGGCCATATCCTCGGTCCACGGCAGAGGCTACTCGCTCGTCGCCGAGGCCTACGAGCTGGAGGGCGCGCTCCGCGCTCGGGTGTACTTCTCCCTGGAAGAGGAGGAGGTCAAGGGCAGGCCAGTGTACGTGAGCTACCTGGTCTACGACGAGGCCGCCAGGGACTTCAGCCTGGACCGTCTCGTCGAGTTGCTGTCTCCGGCGCTCCCCAAGTGGACGGAGACCATTATGATGAAGCGGGAGGAGCCGCTCTGGGACTTCTCAAGGGAGCACTTCGAGTGCGTTGGCGTCTGACGGCCTTGAACGCGCTGACGGCAGGATAACGATATATACCGGCTAGACCTCGTCCTCTCCTCTACCATGTCCAGAAGGCTAGAGATCGCAGGGCGTGCGCTGGAGCGGCCCCTGTGCAACCACTGCCTTGGCAGGCTCTTCGCCGCCGTGTCGAGAGGCCTCTCCAACGAGCAACGGGGCGTCATCGTCCGTTTCGTGGCCCCCAAGAGCCACCCTGTCCCTCCGACCGATGATTGTCATGTGTGCCACGGCCTCTTCTCCGAGGTGCCGAAGTTCGCGGGCCTCGTCGAGAAGGTCTCCATGAAGTACGAGCACGCCACTTTCCTCGTGGGCAGCAAGATCGACCCCTCCACGACGGAGCGGGAGGAGCAGCTCTGGACCGACTCCGGCGCGACGGAGACCGAGACGATCAAGGGCGAGGTCAACAGGGAGATCGGGAAGCTCGTGGAGGGCTCTCTTGGCAAGACGGCCGAGTTCAAGAATCCGGATGTAGTGTACTTGGTGGACACGATGTTCGACAGGGTCACGGCTAACGTGACCCCGTTGTTCGTCTACGGACGATACCGGAAGTTCGTCAGGGACCTGCCGCAGACCCGTTGGCCGTGTCGCGAGTGTCGGGGCAAGGGCTGTCCCAGGTGCGAGGGCAGGGGCAAGATGTACGAGTCCAGCGTGCAGGAGCTCATCGGCCCGATCCTTGTGCGGTTTGCGGACGGCGAGGAGGACTTCTTCCACGGGATGGGAAGGGAGGACATAGACGCCCGGATGCTCGGGAACGGCCGCCCCTTCGTAGCTGAGGTCAGGAGGCCCAGGAAGCGGTCTTTCGATCTCGCGGGGGCAATGGCGGAGATAAACGCCCTCGCCGAGGGAAGGATCGAGGTGGAGGGCCTCAGGTTCTCCACTCGGGACGAGGTCAGGGCGATAAAGGACGCCGCCAGTCCCAAGACCTACAGGGTCAGGGTCCGATTCCAGCAGGATTTTGACCACAGAAAGCTTAATGACATAGTTCGTGTATTGGCCGAAAAACCTATATGTCAGCTCACCCCAAACAGGGTCGCCCACAGGCGAGCTGACCTCGAGCGGGTAAAGACCGTCCGTCGCATAGAGGTGGAGTCGGTCGAAGGCCCCGAGGTCGTGTTCGTCGTGGAGGCCGACAGTGGCACATACATCAAGGAACTGATGCATGGCGACGGGGGGCGGACCGAGCCCAACGTGGCAGGCATCGTCGGAGTGCCCTGCGAGGTGGCCGAGCTGGACGTGATATGGATAGGCGATAAGGGGGCTTGAGGAGTTGGTCAAGGCTTCAAAAGGAGGACGACGCCGGACGCGGAACGTGATGCAGAAGCGCGCCAGGGAGAGAGGGCTCTCCCCGATCACGAGGGCGTTCCAGGTGTTCGAGGTAGGCGATAAGGCCAGCGTGAGCCTGGACCCGAGCATACACAAGGGGCAGCCCCATGTGAGATTCCACGGCAAGACCGGGACCGTCACCGGCAAGCGGGGCGACGCGTACACCCTGAACGTACGGGACGGCGGCAAGGTCAAGCAGATAATAGTCAGGCCCGAGCACCTGAGGAAGGCGGCTTGAAGGTCAGGCTGGTGTTTTCATGGAGGACAAGAAGATAGCCACTCTGGCTGAGGTAAAGGAGATACTCCTCGAGAGGCAGGACGGGCAGGAGCTCACCGCCGAGCAGAAGCTCGCCCTTGAGCACTGCCAGAAGTTCTCCAGACTGGAGGCCAAGAAGGTCAAGAAGCTCCTGAAGGAGCTTGGTGAGCTGGGATTCGTGACCGAGCCCAACGCCGTCAAGATAGTCGACGTGATGCCCACGCACGCCGACGACGTGAGGGTCATATTCGCCAAGGAACGCGCCAACTTGGAGAAGAAGGACATCGAAAAGATACTTAGC
>DUGQ01000217.1 GCA_013331315.1 Thermoplasmata archaeon | reverse complement strand
CTTCGACTTGCCCTGGCGCTCCTTCTTCGAGGGCGCGCTCCCTGCCTCTTCTGCCATTCAATCACTTCCAGCCGTTCGTGGGTTCACGCCTCGTCGCGCACATCCCCTTGCGAGACCAGGCAAGTCTCGCCGCTGTGGAACATGGCAAAAGGATGGCATTATATAAAGCTGTTGGATGGCGGTCACATGAAATCGTCCAGGCTCAGCTTCTTGTCCGTCTTCACGGGCTTCGAGGCGACTTTCGTCGCCCTCTTGCCCCCGAACTTGCCCCCGGTCAGGGTCTGCTGCTGGGTGCCCGTCAGGAGCGACCGCGAGTCCCAGCCGAAGGCGTCGGTCACGCGGGATATCGTGGCGGCTATCCTGGTCGCGTAGTAGTTGAAATCCGGCGTGGCGGGGAACTCCCTGCCCTCGATCCACGGCTCGAACTCGTTCGGGGATGCCTTTCCGTTGGTCACTATCCATGAGACCTTCATCCCCGGCATGACCTCGTAGCCCATCTCCTTGAGCCGCCGGGCTACGCGGACGTTGATCATCCGCTCGCTCGCCTTGTACTGACTCTCCTCCCTGACGGAGCGTGATATCACCAGCTTGGACGGGTCGACCTTGCCCGCGATCAGGTCGTCTATGACGGTCCTGGTGCGGGTGACAGCGCCGTCCATGTCGTCCGCCAGTATCCGCTCGAAGACCTCCTGGAGCGTCTCGCTCTGGAGGTCGAACGAGTCCGTCCTGCGCATCTCGTAGCCCCGGACTATAAGCTCGTCCCGGGGCCAGATCATCTTGCCCACGTAGCGCTTCTTCTTCCCGTGGGAGAAGAACGGCTCCATGACCTTCTCGAACTCGAGGACCATCCCTCCCTTGGAGAAACGCTCGGCAGTGTCCCTGCCCAGCTTGATCGTCTCGTCGAGGCTCTCGTGCGGCGACAGGAAGAAGACCGAGTCCGTGTCGGAGTAGATGACCCTGAGACTCTCGGCCTCCAGCTTCCGTATGAGGTCCTTGGTCGCCTCGCGCGAGAATGCGGTGATGCTCGCGCCTATCTTCGGGTCAGTGAACCTGTAGAACGAAGACGCGAGGACGCCGTAGAAGGAGTTCATCAGTATCTTGATTGCCTCCTGGAGGCCGTTGTAGTACTCCCTCTCGTCCGGAGAGGACGCCTCGCTCATGGCCTTCTTCGTCGCGGACCGCTCCTGCATCAGCCTGACGAGGATCCCCGGCAGGAGGCCCTCCCGCTTGTCCTTCGAGAGGAATTTCGCCCCGGTGGGCGACACGACGGTGCCCTCGGGCGACAGGGTCGTGAAGCATATGTTGTTGGCGATGATCATGCTCGGGTACATGCTCCTGAAGTCAAGCGTAAGGACCCAATGGTAGAGCCCGGGCTCCATCTCGTGGACGTATCCGCCCTCGATGGGCGCGGCCTCGTCGCTGGAGCGGGAGGTCATCGGCACGGCGACCCCCCTCCGGTCGGCCTCGCGGATCAGGATCGAGTCGATCAACTGCGAGGTCGTGCCGTTCACGACATCGTCGAGCGGTAGTTTGGACACGGCGGCGAGGTCCATGTTCCTGTTCAGTATCGCGACCTTCTCCAGCACCCTCAGCGCCAGATGCGCGTCCTGCACGCAGTACTGCATCACGCGCTCCTTGTCGTTCTCCCACTCCTCGTCCATCTTCTTCGGGTCCACGTCGTGCTTCTCCTCCCCGAGGAGCTGCTTCGCCACAGCGTTGAGCGTCTCCTGCTTCGGTCGGAGCACGCGCTTGACGGCCCACCACGCGTCAATTATCACCCTTCCCTGGGCCCGCCAGAAGCGGTTGTACTGATCTATCTCGGTCGGGAATCTCGACCACATGAGCGGCCCCAGGCCAAGGGCCTTCGACCGCTCCTGTACCTGGGGGATGTCGAACCCGTCTATGTTGTAGCCCGTTATCACGTCGGGGTCCGATTCTATGAGAAACTTCGAGAAGTCGGATATCATCTTCGCCTCGTCCCCGTGGAACTGCCTGGACTCGATATTGTCGCCTTCCTTGACGACACAGCATATGGTGAATATCTTCGGCTCCTTGAGGCTCGTCTCGATGTCGAAGCTGAGTATCCTGAGGGCCGGTCTGAAGGGAGGGATCTCCTCGAAGCCCTCGGCCTCGACGACCAGGTCGGTCGTGAACCGGTCGTCATCCACCGCGTCGCCGAGGACCTTCACGCACGCGCCTATCCCCTTGTCATAGACGAACCTGAAGTGGAAAGGTATGTCAGCGGCGAGCACGGCGGGGACAGCGTCCATGAGGTCCCTGCGTATGCTGGGGACCAGTCCAGGGTGGACGGCGACGACCTTCCTGCAGCGTTTCACCTCTCCCTTGTGGAGCAGCTCGCACTCTTCCGTCCTCACGATGCGCTTCTTGTCGGCCTCGAGTATGCTCACGACCTCGTCCGAGGGCTCGACTATGAAGAAGTACGGCTCGAAACCGCGGTACTTGACGGCGATGGACTTGCCCTCGCGCGTCTTCCCGTAGAGGTGCATATCGAGCTCGCCCTTGAACTCCTCGTACCTGGGGTGAGAGGTCACCCCGACCAAACGGATATCCCAACTGTCCATCGGCATCAAACCTTCGCGACGATCTTCACCACGTCGTTCTCCTTGAGCACGTGGTCGTGACCCACTGTCATGTGGGTCCTTCCATCGATCGCCCTAATAAAGTTATCACCCAGGTCGGTGTGGACCTTGAACGCCAAGTCCTTGGCGTTGCTGCCCCTGGTCATCAGATAGGCGTCAGGAAGCACACGACCCTGCTTGTCCACCCACTTCGACTCGTCCTCCACGGGGTAGACGATAATCATGTTCAGCACCTCGAAGACCACATTCTCGAGCACCTTCTGGACGCCGGTACCGCCGGAGGACTTCAGCCACGCGGCCATCTTGTCCAGCGCCTGGGTCTGAGACGCGTTCAGCTTCCCCGGGTCGGATACCTCAAATGAGCTGTTCCCTGGGGTGTAGCTGACCAGGCCGGCCTTCGTGGCCTTCCTCAGAGCCAGCTCGAACTCCGCGCTGGTCGGAACGATGGGGTATCCTGTCCCCTTGAGCCTCTCCATCATCTCCGGGGGCGCGATGTCGGCCTTGTTCGCCGCGACTATCATCGGCTTGCTTATCTTCTGCAGCGCCTGACAGAACTTGAGGAGCTCGTCGTCCTTCCAGAGGCTCGGGTCAGCGTCGTTGCCCGACTGTCTGATCGCGGCCAGTATCTGAGACTCTGTAATGGACAGGCCGGTCAGCTTCTCCTGTAACAGCTTCTCGAACTTCTTCCCGGCGAGCTTCGCCTGCCGGGCGATCTTGTTGAAGTCCTTGCCCAGGATGCCGAATATCCAGTAGGATATCTCCCTCTCCAGGAAGTTCACGTCCATGGACGGGTCATGCGTTCCCACGCCGACCGGGTTACCCTCGAAGTCCGTGCCACCGCTCGCGTCCACCACGTGTATGAAGGCGTGGGCTTGACGGAGGTCATCCAGGAACTTGTTTCCCAGGCCCTTGCCGGCATGCGCGTCCGGAACCAGGCCGGCGACGTCGAGGAGCTCGATCGGGACGAACCTAATTCCATCCATGCAAAGCGAGTTGTTGGGGTTGCACGGCCTGTCTATCGAGGAGTGCGGGCATGGCCCTCTGACGTATCCGACGCCTCTGTTCGCGTCTATGGTCGTGAACGGGTAGGACGCTATCTGCGCCGTCGCCATCGTGAGCGCGGAGTAGAATGTTGACTTCCCGACGTTCGGCTTACCGACTATGCCTACCAGCACGCTGCTCCCCCAGGGGGCTCAATGGCCATATACATAGAAATACTGCTCGGTGCACTCGATTGGAGTCCTCAAGAGAGGGTCCGCAAGATTGAGGCGCGGGTGGTTTGTCAAGGGATTTATACGTAAATCGCGGTTGCGGGCATCCATGGAATCAGCCATCATCCTCTGCGAAGGCGGCTTCGGGACGCCCGCCGGAAAGACCGCTGCCGGGCTGGTGAGGCACTCTCTACGCTTCAGGATCATCGGAATCGTGGACAGCACGACAGCCGGAAAGGACGCCGGTGAGGTGCTCGACGGCAGGAAGAACGGGATTCCGATATTCGCGTCGGTCAACGAAGCTCTCGCGGGACTCCCGGAGAAGCCTCAGTTCATGATCATCGGCATCGCAACCATCGGTGGCATGCTGCCCGAGGAGTTCAGACAGCCGGTCAAGGACGCCATCGAGGGCGGCGTGAGCATAATGTCGGGACTTCACGAGTGGCTGGGAGAGGATGAGGAGCTCAAAGACCTCGCCCGGAAGAGCGGTGTCACGCTGCACGACATCAGAAGGGAGCCGCCCCTTCGGAAGCTGCACAAGTACAAGAACCTCGCAGGTAAGCTGGACTGCGTCAGGATCCCCGTTCTCGGGACGGACGCGGCGATAGGCAAGAGGACGACGGCCATCGTGCTGGCGAAGGCTCTGAACGAGAGAGGCATACGCACGAGCTTCGTCGCCACAGGCCAGACAGGGTTGATGCAAGGCTCGAAGTACGGCATACCCCTTGACGCCATCAGAGGCGACTACGTGGTCGGCGAGCTGGAGAACGCCATCGTCACCGCGTACAACGAGGAGAAGCCACAGGTGATTGTAATCGAAGGGCAGGGGGCGCTGAGCCATCCCGCGTACGTGACCGGTTCGAGGGCGATCGTCAGCGCCTCACAACCTCAGGCGATCGTCCTGCAGCACGCCCCTGGCAGGAAGTACCGGAGCTACACGGATGATGTACCGCACCTTCCCGTGGGAACGGTCGAGCGCGAGTCAGAGCTAATCAGGGTCTGGGCGGGTTGCGACGTGATAGGCATCGCGCTGAACCCTGAATCGCTCACGAGGGAACAGGTCGTCGAGAAGATCGCGGAGTACGAGAAGAAGTACGGCCTTCCGACCTTCGACGTGCTCGTGGACGGGCCTGACAAGATCGTGGACGCGATAATCAAGCGCTTCTTTCCCGGGGCCTGACGAGTTCGAGGAACGCGTCGGAGAGTTCGCCGATCTCGGCTGGCGTGAGCTGCTCGGCCCTATTTGACGAGTGGGGAAGGCTCCGCAGGTCCGGCGCGGGCCCACCACTGAAATACGCCCGTGAAGCGGGATTGTCCGCGAGAGCGTTCATCACCTTCTTCCGGCGATGTGAGAATATGGCTTTGGTGACGTCGTGGAAGGCCTTCTTGTCGATTACGCTGAAGGGCGGCGCCCGTGGGGTCAACACCACGACACTCGAGTCGACCTTCGGCTGAGGCCAGAACGAAGACTTCGACACGTTCATGGCAATCTCGCATTTCGCCCTGAAGTACACGCCGACTGAGAGCCTTCCGTAGTCCTTCGTGCCGGCGGAAGCGACCATGCGCTCGGCGAACTCGCGCTGCACCATGAGGACCGCCTTCTCGAAGCCAAGCTCGAGGAGCCTGAACGTTATCGGGGAGGATATCTGGTACGGCAGGTTCGAGACCACCTTGTCGAAGTCCGGGATGAAGGCGGTCACAGCATCCCCGTTCACGAGATCTATCCTGTTCCCGAACCGTCTCGTGAGAAACCTGCAGAAGCCCGTGTCCATCTCGACGGCGACGATCTTGGCCCCCGTGGACAGGATTGACTCCGTGAGGTTGCCTATGCCCGGACCGACCTCCAGAACCGTGTCTTCCGGCCCGAGCTCGGCCAGGGAGACCTGACGGTCAATCACTCTTTCGTCCAGAAGGAAATGCTGGCCCAGACGCTTGGTCGGGCGTTTGTCGAGCGATTCCAGGATTGTCCTGACCTCTTCGGCCCTCATGTCGCCTTGGTCTCCGCAACGTCCCTCATCGGGATACGAAGAGCCTGTACTTCTCGTTCTGGTTCGACAGCTCCTCCTCAATCCTCTTCGCTATGAGCTTGTCGACCTGATGGGCCATCGGGACACGCTTCCCGACGTCCTCGAAGTCCTTGAACGGCCCCTTCTTCCGCTCCTCGATTATGCTCCACATGGTCTTCTTGCCCAGGCCAGGCAGAAGCTCCAGCATGTGGAAGCGCGTGGTTATCGCCTGCGCCTCGTTGAAGAACTTGACGAACCTCGGTTCGTTCGCCTTGATGATCTCCATTACCACATAGGGCAGCTCGCTCTGTGCGGCATTGGTGAGCTCTTCGTGGCCTATCCTTCGCTTGACGTGGAGGATCTCCTGCCTGAGGTCCAGGTCCTTGCCGATGTAGACCCTGTCGCCGACTGACAGCCCCGCATCGGGTCGGGGAACCAGCTCGAAGAGCTTGAACTGCGCCTCGCCCAAGGCGTATGCCACTGGCTCCCGCTTGAACTTCCGTTCGTCGGGCAGCCCTTGGGGCAGGTAGTCTAGAATGCGTGCATAGTCCTCCACAGAGAATCCCCCCGCGCTCGTCAGAGATACTTCTCTACTACGCTAAGTATCTTTTCGATGTCCTT
>DUGQ01000052.1 GCA_013331315.1 Thermoplasmata archaeon | reverse complement strand
AGCTTGAGCTTGAGCTCCCTGGTCATGAAGCGGTAGGTCCTGCCTATCTCCTTCCTGCCCACTCGGGACGAGTTGGCGACCTCGTCGAGCGTCCTCGGGACGTTGCATTGCCTGCAGGCGGCGTATAGCGACGCTGCGACCACGCCCTCGATGCTCCTTCCCCTGATGAGGTTCTTGTTCACAGCCTTCCTGTATGTCATCGCCGCCGTCTCTCGCACGTTGCGCGGGAGACCCATGGACGACGCCATCCTGTCGAGCTCGCTCAGCGCGAAGGCGAGGTTCCTCTCCGTGGCGTTGGACACCCTGATCCTGCGCTGCCACTTCCTGAGCCTGTAGAGCTGCGCCCTGTTCCTGGTGGGTATGCTCTTGCCGTACGAGTCCTTGTTCTTCCACGAGATCTCGGTCGAGAGACCCTTGTCGTGTATCGTGTACGTCATCGGAGCACCCGTACGGGCACGCTTCTCGCCCTGCTCGACATCGAATGCTCTCCATTCCGGACCCTGGTCTATGAGCTGGTCGTCGAGGACTATGCCGCAGTCCTCGCAGACGAGCTCCCCGCGCTCGTAGTCTCTGACGAGATGTGCGCTGTTGCATTCAGGGCATCTTTCGATTTGCTCGGTCTCTTCTCTTACCTTTGCCATGGTCCCCCTCTTCAGTTACATAGACCTCCTTGCCCAGGACGGCAAGGGTCCTCATATCCTTCTCAGGACGGATCGCGACGTAGGGTGAGCGCACCGGTCCGAAGACCCGCGTCACCCTGCCGATGTTCACCTTCAGGTTGTCTCGCACAAGTGCACCGTCTCTCGGGGCGAATCGCGCCTTGACTATGAGCTTCCCGTCGTGTGATATGTCCTGCACGACTCCGAGAAGCTTCAACCCGCTCACCGAATTGTTTTTATAATTTGTGCTCAGCGCCCTATGTGCCATCTTATATATAAGGTTTTTCTCAATGTATTTAAGCCTTGACCATCAATCTCCCCGCAGCGACTGACCTCTCCCTTACAGGGAGCCCCTATTGACAAGTGGTATCATGACCGACATACCCAAGACACATCCTCGCCATGACTCGCTCGTCCTGCGAGAGCGTCTGGTGGAGGGATTCAGGAACGGCGTCGTGTCACCTCAGGGGCTCATCGCACACGGAAGGGGCGAGGCGTTCTACTACCTGCTGGGCGAGAGGACCATCAAGGAAGCGAGGATCGCGGCCAGGGCCGCCGCCGCTACGCTGCTGCGCGCGAACAGTCCCGTCATATCGGTCAACGGCAACGTCGCCGCTCTGGCCGCCAAGGAAGTCGTGGATCTCTCCAAGGCGGTCGGCGCGAAGGTCGAGGTGGGCCTGTTCCACAGGTCGGACGAGAGGGTGTCGAAGATACAGTCGCTCCTGGAGGAGTTCGGCGCCGCAGGCGTGCTCGGCTTTCTCCCAGACTCGAGGATCCCCGGATTGGATGGCTACAGGGGCCTGTGCTCGAGCGAGGGTATAGCCACCGCGGACGTCGTCCTGGTGTCCCTCGAGGACGGCGACAGGGCGAAAGCCCTCGCCGACATGGGAAAGACCATTGTCGCGATCGACCTGAACCCGATGTCCCGCACGGCGAGGGCCGCTCACGTGACTGTCGTGGACGAGGTCACGAAGGCGCTGCCTCTCGTTTCAGGGTACGCTGAGGAGATGTCAGGGGACGACGCTGCGATCGCGGAGTCATTGAGCAGGTACGATCGCGATGAGAACCTGAAGGCCGTCATGAAGGTCATCGCGGCGAGTCTCGGTATCCGTGATTGAGCGGGTCCGGTCGGGCCAACACGTTTTTTACCTCGCATTCGATTCGAAGCCTTGGTAAGATGAGAAAGGACGAGTCGCTCGAGAGAGGGATCAAGAGGGTCGAATGGGCGAGGACGCACATGCCCGTCCTGTCAGAGATCAGGAAGCGGATGGTCAAGGAGCAGACCTTCGAGGGACTGAAGGTCGGGATGGCCCTTCACACGGAGGCCAAGACGGCCGTGCTGGCCCTGACAATCCAGGAGGCGGGAGCGGAGGTGCGGCTGACTGGGTGCAACCCGCTCTCGACGGACGACTCGGTCGCGCTCGCTCTGAACAAGGAGTACGGACTCGAGACCTACGCCAAGCGGGGCCAGTCGCAGAAGGAGTACTACGCCTCGCTCAACCGAGTGCTCGACATGAGGCCCGACTTCGTGATCGACGACGGCGCGGACCTGATATTCCTTCTTCACACGAAGCGAAAGGATGGACTGGCGAGCGTCAAAGGGGCGAACGAGGAGACGACGACGGGTATCATGCGGATAAGGGCCATGGCGCAGGAGGGCACACTCAAGTTCCCGGTCATGTCGGTCAACGACGCCTACATGAAGTACATGTTCGACAACAGGTACGGCACGGGCCAGTCCACCATGGACGGCATAATGACCGCGACGAACCTGATAATCGCCGGAAAGGACTTCGTCGTCGCCGGCTACGGCTGGTGNNCGCGATGCGCGCCAAGGGCATGGGCGCGGATGTGACGGTATGCGAGGTCGACCCCATACGCGCGATAGAGGCCAGGCTGGACGGATTCGCAGTCAAGCAGATGGCCGAGGCCGTGAAGGACGCGGACATGGTGGTGTCCGCCACCGGGTGCAAGGACGTGGTGACTTCCCAGCACTTCAGGCACATGAAGGACGGCTGCGTGCTCGCGAACTCCGGCCACTTCGACAACGAGATCTCGAAGGACGCCCTCAAGAAGGCGTCCAAGAGAGTCAGGAGCGTGCGCGACTCCGTGGACGAGTACACGCTCAAGGACGGTCGCAGGGTGTACCTGCTGGCCGACGGACGGTTGGTTAACCTGGCGGCCGGGCAGGGTCATCCGGCAGAGATAATGGACATGAGCTTCGCGATCCAGGCCATGTGTCTGGAGTACATGGCGTTCAGCATCCATTCGCTGGAGCCCAACGTCTACGACGTGCCTGACCACATAGACACGCTCGTGGCCGACCTCAAGCTCAGCACGATGGGAGTGAAGATCGACAAGCTGACGAAGTCCCAGAAGAAGTACCTCAGGGACTGGAAGGAAGGCACCTGAGCGACATCTGGCCACCGCGCTGGCTTCTTAAAGGGTAGGCCAGGTGGGCGNNCCTGGAGTCGATACGCCCTGCTGGAGTGAGGGCTTGCGCAAGACCAATTTTCTGGGGGTTTACGGCCACTCTGCCGTCGACATCATATACTCCTCCGACAGTTTTCCGGAGCCCAACACGTGCGTCGAGCTGCTCGGAAGGCAGGAGTTCTTCGGCGGGACGGGGGCGAACCTCGCGAGGATCGCGGCCGCCCTCGAGGTGAAGACCGCGCTCGCGAGCCACGTGGGAGACGATTTCCCTGAGGAGTTCAAGAAGGCCCTCCAGAGCGCGGGGGTCGATGTGACCGACGTCATCAAGGTGAGAGGGCACCGGACGCCGTTCATCATTATGGTCTCGGATTCATGCCACAACCAGATCGGATTCGTCGACCAAGGGGCGGTCAGAGAGCAGGACAGGCTCCCCCTGAGGACACACACCGTCGACTCGTCGAAGTTCGTGCATATCGGGACGGGCAGGCCGAGCTACATGCTCAAGGTGGCGAAGCGTGCGAGGTGGCGGAAGAAGACTGTTTGCTTCGACCCCGCGCAGGAGATCCACTATGTCTACACCCCCGAGACGTTCCGGCAGATGCTCGAGTACTGTCAGGTGCTGTTCATGAACTCGTCCGAGTTGGAGACGGCGAAGAGATACCTCAACCTGGAGGACGACCACGAGCTGTTGTCCTACGTGAGCCTGATAGTTCACACACGCGGCGGCGAGGGCAGCAGGATCATAACGGACGACGACGAGGTTCTGGTTGGCGCCATAAGCCCCGACGCCGTCGTCGACACCACCGGCGCGGGGGACGGTTTCAGGGCCGGGTTCTACGCGGGATTGAGCAGGTCGTTGCCCATCGAGGAGTGCGCCTGGGTCGGCGCGTCGACCGCGTCCTTCGTCGTCGAGAGCGTCGGCGCGCAGAGCGTGCTGCCGACCTGGGAGATGATTCAGAGACGGGCGGCGAGAAGGAAGCGCGTGTAACATCGTTCATTGCCGTCGACCGTTCGAAATGACGCATCTGAAACGCCGGGAACCACGAGGTCGAAAGCTTTATGACAGGACATCCCATTATTGGGCCTGGTGAGGACCAGATGGCCGTGGGTTTTATACTCATAAGCACCGCGCCGGCAAAAGAGCATGAGGTCTACAACGAGCTCCTTAAGGTCAAGGAGGTCGTCGAGCTGCACCCTCTGTTTGGGGAGTACGACCTGATCGCCAAGATCGAGGCCGAGGACTTCAATCTCCTTGGACAGGTGGTAGTGGACAAGGTTCGCTCCATACCTGGCGTGATCGACACGAAGACGCTGACTGGTATAAAGTTCTGAGTCGTTGGTCGTGGATGGTGAGTCAGAATGGATCTTCTAGAGTTCCTGACAGTGGTCATACTTGTGTTCGCCCTGTTCATGCTGCTCGCGGGAGTGTTCACCGCGTACTTCGGCAGCGGCAAGAGCAGGATGATCGGGGTGGTCCTGCTGGTCATAGGCCTGATCGTCGGCATAATCTGGGTCATCATGGGCCTCGATTCGGTCGACCTGATAGATGTCGACCTCGCCAAGGTAATATGGGACGCCTTCCTGTACATACTGGCAGGCGTGATTGGCGCCTTGGCCGCGATAGGGGTGTTCCTGCTCGCGATAATGAAGTCGTGAAGCGCAAACTTTTTTCTACAAACTCCACCTCTCCCTTTTCACATGAGCGTCCAGATTATACTCGGTAGCAAGAGCGACCTGAAGGTCGCTGAGAAGGCGACCGCCGTTCTCAAGGAGCTAGGTGTTAAGTACAAGGTGAGCGTGGCCAGCGCCCACAGGACCCCGGAGCTGGTCGAGAAGCTGATCTCCGAAGCCGAAGCGGAGGTGTTCATCGCCATAGCGGGGCTATCGGCGGCGCTCCCTGGGATGGTGGCGGCAAGGACCCACAGGCCGGTCATTGGCGTGCCAGTCAGCGGCACGCTCAACCTAGATGCGATCCTGTCCGTGGTTCAGATGCCCCCCGGCATCCCCGTGGCGGCGGTGGGCCTCGACAGGGGAGAGAACGCCGCCATACTCGCGGCGCAGATACTGTCCCTGAAGGACGAGCGGATCGCGAAGGCGCTAGAGTCCCACAGGCTCAAGCTCAAGGAGAAGGTCGCGAAGGACTCGCAGGAAGTTGAGATGTAGATGTTCGATCCCCAGAAGTTCATAGACGAACAGGTCGCGAAGCTCAGGGCGGAGATGACGGGCAAGGCCATCATAGCGGCCTCCGGAGGCGTCGACAGCACCGTATGCGCCGCCATCGTCAGCAAGGCCATAGGGGACCGCCTTCTGGCCGTCTACGTCGACACGGGGTTCATGAGGAAGGGCGAGACGAAGCTGGTCGACGAGATGCTGAAGCGGCTGGGTGTCAACCACGTCGTCGTCGACGCGAGCGACGAGTACTTCGACGCCCTGAAGGGCGTGACAGACCCCGAGAGGAAGCGGAAGATCATCGGCGAGAAGTTCATCAGGGTGTTCGAGAGGGAGGCGGTCAAGTCCGGGGCCGAGTACCTCGTCCAGGGCACGATAGCCCCTGACTGGATAGAGAGCGGTGGCGGCCTCCGGGACACGATCAAGTCACATCACAACGTCGGTGGTCTGCCGGCGGACATGAACATGAAACTCGTCGAGCCCCTGAGGGACCTGTACAAGGACGAGGTCAGGAAGGTCGCTCGGGCACTCAAGATAGAATCCGCCGAGAGACAGCCGTTCCCCGGGCCCGCGCTGGCCATCAGGGTCATGGGGGAGCCGACCCGTGAGTCTGTCGATATAGTCCGCGAGGCCTGCGCGATAGTGGAGGAGGAGATAGAGAAGGCCGCCGCCGCGGGCAAGATGAGCCTTCCGTGGCAGTACTTCGCCGTGCTTCTCCCGGTCAAGAGCGTGGGCGTCCAGGGGGACGTGAGGGCATATGGCTACACGGTCGCCGTCCGGGCGGTGGAGTCGGTCGACGCGATGTCCGCGGCCTACATGAAGATACCACATGACGTGCTCGAGGCGATATCCACCAGGATCACCAACAGGATGAAGGACCGCGTGAACAGGGTCGTCTACGACATAACCGACAAGCCACCGGCCACCATAGAGTGGGAGTGAGCCGTCCGCCTACCCGGCCAACCAGGAGAGGCTTTATACTCCTGCAATGTTCCCTCCTCCATGCGCATCCTCGTCGTGGACAACGGCGGCCAGTGGACTCATCGCGAATGGCGAGTGCTTCGGGACCTCGGTGTCGAGACGGCCATCGTTCCCAACAGGAGCCCCATCGAGTCGATCGACGCACAGGGGCTAGTGCTCTCCGGAGGATCTCCGCGCGTGGGACTCGATGAGGAGGCGATGGGCATGTGTGGGGAGTATCTGGACAAGCTCAACATACCTATTCTAGGAATATGCGCTGGCCATCAGTACATGGCCATCCATCTGGGCGGCCAGGCCGCTCCTTCGGCGACGCCGGAGTTCGGCAAGACCCTGGTGCAGGTCATCGATGAGGACGACCTTTTCAAGGGCTTGCCGGAGACGTTCGTCGCATGGGAGTCACACAACGACGAGGTCACAGTCCTGCCACCGGACTTCAGGCTGCTGGCGAGTTCTGAGACCTGCAAGGTGCAGGCGATGAGGCACGAGACGAGGCCGCTCTTCGGGCTTCAGTTTCATCCGGAGGTGGAGCACACGGACAACGGATACGAGGTATTCCAGGCGTTCTTGGACGTGTGTGGGAACCACGAGAAGGGCTGACCGATGCGCTCCGACAGTCTTGAAATACTGCGAGAGGCCGCCAACATACGGCAGAGGAAGGAGACGGCCGAGAGAGCCGTAGGCCGGGCTGCCAGGCGTCTGGAACGTGATTATAGGGCATATATTTCTGCGATGTCCGACCTAAGGGACCTCGCCGCGGAGCACAAGGTGAGCGCAGAGGAAGCCCTCAGCAGGCTGCTAGAAGATGAAGAGTAGAATCGCAGCTGCGATCACTATGGCCGCGATGACCAGCATGAAGAAAGCCATTCTCGCGTCAGAGCCGTAAGCGATCGGGATCGGGCCGATGAGGAGGACCCCGCCTGTCCGCACCCTCGTGTCGTGTCCTCGTTCTTCGTCCCCCGTCCCAGTCCCTGCATCAGATGAGGTCTCAGTCAGACGCGACCCCTGAAGCATCATCACGAAGCCAGCAAGGATCGCGAGGACGATGAGGCAGACGCCCAGCATGAACAGCCCGCTTGAGCCGGAGAACACCGGAAACACCAGGAACAGGGATACTTCAGCCTCTCCCGTGGCCACCGCAGCTGCTACTGCAGCGATCCCCGCGATGAACAACGAAAGCGGCATCAACGACCTTGCATTCATGAGGAGCACGTCCTGGGCCTGGCGGTTCTGCCCACAGCCCGCTCTATCTCTCCTGGACGATAATGTACTTTTTGCATCTCACCAGCTGCTGAGAAGCCTTTTATCACATTTGGGCAATCATGGTGCGCTGGTAGCCACGATGGCGACCCTAAA
>DUGQ01000074.1:3160-3325 GCA_013331315.1 Thermoplasmata archaeon | reverse complement strand
GGTCGGATGATGTACCGGGCTCAAGTGCGGATAGAATATATTGCCGCCATCTTCGGGCATTCGGACACCAAGACGACCTACCGTTACCTTGGCCTAGAGCTCGAGGACCAAGCCTCCGCGATGGAACAGTATGCCAGCTACCAAAAAGCGGTCAAAATTCCGGAA
>DUGQ01000074.1:0-3128 GCA_013331315.1 Thermoplasmata archaeon | reverse complement strand
TGGACCCTGTGGGATTTGAACCCACGGCCTCTTCCTTGCGAAGGAAGCGATCTTCCACTGATCTAAGGGCCCTTGGATGGCCTTGGAGCCTCGGCGACGTATTTCTAGCTTTGCCTAGGACACGATGCGTAGGATGTTGTCCACCGTCGCTGCCGTGCTACCGAGGTAGGACCTCGGATCCAGGGAGGCATCCAGTTCTTCTTCGCTGAGAAGCGATGAGACCTTCTCGTTGGACATGAGGTACGCCTTGAAGTCCTCGCAGGCCTTCTGAGCATCCATGCTGCACTTCCTTATCAGCTCGTGCGCGTCCTGCCTTCCCATGCCCTTGGATACGAGCGCCATCATGACGGACTCCGCCATGATTACGCTACCTGCCCTCTGAAGGTTGGACCACATCCTGTCCTTGTTCACGACGAGGCTCCGGAACATATTCTCGGTCTTCGCGAGGATGTCGTCGACTAGAATGAACGAATGTGGAACGAAGAACCTCTCCGCTGAGGAGTTGGTGAGGTCGCGCTCGTGCCAGAGGATGGCGCTCTCCATGGCCGGTGACATGAACCCCCTGACTATCCGCGCCAGGCCACACACGTTCTCGGCCGTGACCGGGTTCCTCTTGTGCGCCATCGTCGAGCTGCCCACCTGGACCGCGTCGTCGAAGGGTTCCGACACCTCCCCGATCTCTCCCCTCTGCAGGTTCCTGATCTCAGTTGCGAACTTCTCGACTGAGGTGGCTATGTTCGCCAGAATCGACATGAGTTCGACATACCGGTCCCTGGCCACTATCTGGGTCGGGCCTTCTTCGGTNNCCGAATCCAGCGCCGGTGCCGACCGCGCCGCTCATCTTGCCTACCAAAATGCGCTTCCTGGCCTCGGCGAGGCGTTCCTGGTGCCTGTGGACCTCCAACGCGTAGTTCGCCACTTTGAGGCCGAATGTCACGGGCAGCGCGTACTGTCCGTGCGTCCTGCCTATCATGATGGTGTCCCTGTGCTCCTTGGCCCTCCCCGCGAGGGTCTCCTTGAGCTGCCCAAGGGTCTTCTCGAGCATGTCGACGGCGTCCCTTATCTGGAGCGCAGCCCCAGTGTCGAGTATGTCGTTGGAAGTGGCCCCGAGATGAATGTACTTCCCGCTCTCGCCGCATTGCTCGCTCAGGGCCCTGACTATCGCTGTTATCTCGTGGTTGATCTTCGCGTCGATCTCCTGTACCCTCTCGAGCTTGACGTACCGGAGCGACGAGGTCTTCTTGATTATGGCGGCGTGGTCCTCCTTGACGTTCCCGACCTCCGCGTGGGCGAGCGCCAGTGCCGCTTCGACGTCCAGAATCCTCTGCAGGCGGTTCTCCTCGTCAAAGACGGCCTTCATCTCCGGGCGTCCGTACCTGAAATCGAGCGGGCATACTGGCATTTGGCCACTCTCCGGAGTAGATATGTCGAAGGGACATAATGGTTTCGCGGTGTGGACATCCCCCTCTAGCAGGCCTCCCTGGGTTATCAGTGCTGATAATCTGAAGGCAACTGCCTTAAGTTCTGGTCGACCTGATTTAACATTGAGCTCCATGGATTCCGAACAGAAGAGGAAAGCCGTTTCGAAGCTCCTTGCGGACGACTACTCCCAGAAGATTCTCGTCCAGACTTACAGCGCCCCCATGTCAGCCCAGAGGCTCAGCCGCGTCTGCAGGATCCCCATAGCGGCATGTTACAGGCGCATACACGAGCTGGAGACCGTGGGCCTGATAGGCATAGAGGACGAGATGGAGGTCTACAAGGGCAGACGGGTCCGCATGTACAAGTGTCGCCTTCGCTCGGCGACCATAAAGTTCACCAACGGCCGGTTCGCCGTGAAGTACCACACTGAGGAGAACGGTGACGGGGCCACGGCCAGGCTCGGAGAGCCCACGATCCAGGCGGAAGCCGGCTAGCGGAGTTTCCCAGCGCGCCTGTCGAGTTCGTTGTTGACTATAGTGAGACAGTGGTCAGCGTGATAGCTGATCGGCCCGAGCGAGATCTTCTTCGGTTCGTATGACATCAGTAGCTTCTCCTCCTCCTCGGTGAGGTCCTGGTCATCCCCGAGCACGAAGGTGTTGTCCTGGTCGAAGGAGCACTCTCGTATGTCCTGGCCATCCTCCTTGAGGTAGTGCATCTGCGACTCCTTCGAGATGTTCGAGAGCACCTCGAGGTAGCTCCTCTCGGAGACGTATATTCCCGGCGAGGTCCTCTTCTCCCCGCCAGGCTTCTGAAGGAGCGCGTTGCGTATCAGGGCCGCGGTGCTCCTCTCGTCAGGGTTGAGGTACTTCACCTCCGAGCCGACGATCCGTACCGTCTTGGGAGGGTTCGGGTCGCCCAGCAGGAGCAGAGTTATCTCAACGTCCCTCCTGATGTCGTGTGAGATGAAGAACGCCGAGTTGACGCACCTGAGCAAGATATCCAGCCGCCCTGTCGAGCCGCACAGGTCGTCCAGCTTGAAGTCGGCCGATGTTATGGCCCGATGGCCGAGCACCACGAACCGTCTCACGCTCTCAGCCTCCCTTCGCGGGGTCGAAGTCCTTGAACTGCTTCATCAGCTGCCTCCGCATCTTCCTGTTGCCCATGAAGCCCTTCATGGCCTTCACAGAGGCGTCGTACTGCTTCAGAAGCTCCCTGACCTGCTTCGTTGTCGTGCCGCTGCCCCTCGCTATCCTCGAGACCCGCGAGGACTTGATGAGCTTCGGGTTCTGAAGCTCCTCCTCGGTCATGGAGTCCATTATCACTCGGAACCGGGCGAGCCGCTCCTGAGTCATCTCCACGTCGGCGTCGCTGAGCTTGTCGGCGAGCCCGGGGAGCATCGAGGCGAGCTTCTTGAACGGGCCCATGCCCTGCAGCATCTCCATCTGGTCGTACATGTCCCTGAGGGTGAACTTCCCGGACATCATCTTCCTGGCGGTCTCCTCGGCCTTCTCCTCGTCCATCACCTGGCTGGCGGCCTCGATGAGTGACTTGATGTCGCCCATCCCGAGCAGCCTGCTTATGAACCTGTCAGGGTCGAACTTCTCGAGGTCCTCGAGGTGCTCGCCCACGCCGATGTAGCATATCGGAGCGCCCGTCTCGGCCACCGCGCTCAGGGCGCCTCCGCCCTTGGCGGTCCCGTCGAGCTT
>DUGQ01000242.1:2153-9019 GCA_013331315.1 Thermoplasmata archaeon | reverse complement strand
TCGACAGGGCCATGTGGAGATAGCTGGTCACCGCTTGGTTGTAATTGTTGATGTCGTGGGCGATTATGTCCGCCAGGAACATGGTCCTCTGAGCTATCTCGACCTGCCCTTGGTACATCTTCGCGTTCTCGATCGCCACGCCTGCGAGCTCCGCGAATATCCTCAACGCGTCAATCGTCTCGGCGTCCAGTATACGCTTCGTCTCCGGCTCCTCTATCTCTATGAATCCCCTCGGCTGACCGTCTCTGTCGGTGAACACGATCTTGAGGTAGTCCAATTCGTGCCATTCCTCGGTGGAGCTTCGTGGTTTNNTGGTTTCGTGATCCCCTTGACGTCGAAATACAGCGGCTCATCCGTCTTCACGAAGTCCTCGGGTCCAGGTCGGACGAAGTAGGCGTTCTCGCCGACCCTTTGCTTCGCGTCCATGTCCTTGAGCAGGCGCTCCTTGCTGTAGGTGATGGACATTATCTGCTCCGTCCTCTCCTTCGCGTACCCGTGCGCAGCCCGGACGCGGAAGACCTCCTGATTGTCCTCGAGGACGCAGATGATCAGGGCGCGTATGGAAAACAGCTCGGCCACGGTCTCTGCTATCTTCTGCAGAACGGAATCCAGAGACTCGACCGACATTATGTCCGATAGGACGCTGAGCATCTCGCCCGCCAGCCTGGGAGGTGTGTTGTACTTCTTGACGCCCCGTCTGGGCTTGGACGCCTTTGAGGTGCTCTGCATCGTGCATCCCTGGACATCTGTTCGATATCGTGCTTCAGAAATACTCCGGCCTATTAGAACTTATGGCGAANNTACCATGATGCGGATTCGATTAGGGGGTAGAAGGATGTCTGAGGAAACAGAGGTTGGCAAGGTGATCCAGTTCTTCGCGAAGCCCTCTGTCGCGGCGATCGAGATCACCGCAGGGACCATCGCGATCGGGGACACGATACGCATCAGAGGTGCGACCACTGATTTCGAGCAGAAGGTCGACTCGATGGAGATAGACCGCAATCCCGTGCCGAGCGCGTCGACAGGTCAGGCTGTCGGCATAAAGGTCAAGGACAGAGTCCGACCGCACGACGCGGTTTTCAAGTTGACGGTCTAACCTTTATGAACAGAGTCGTGGGTTATCCCCTGCATGAAACCCTCCATCATCGTTCACGGGGGTGCATGGGACATCCCGAACGATCTCGTCGAGGCCAATCTTGAAGGCTGCAGACAGGCTGTTGAGAAAGGGTTCGACGAGCTGTCCCGGGGCGCGTCGGCCGTGCAGGCCGTGGTGGAGGCCGTCGCGGTCATGGAGGACGACCCCGTCTTCGACGCGGGTAGGGGCTCGTACCTGAACCAGGCGGGCCAGGTCGAGTTAGACGCGATTGTCATGGACGGCGAGACGCTCAAATCAGGGGCGGTGGCGGCTCTCCAGTGCGTTCGGAACCCCATAAGGGTGGCGAGGGAGGTCATGACGAAGACCCCGTTCTCGATGCTTGTCGGAGAGGGCGCCCTCAGATTCGCACTGGCGAACGGTTTCGAGAGGTGCTCGGAGGAAGACCTTCTCGTCGGTCGTCAGCTGGAGGACTACCACGAGTTCTTGAAGACTGGAGTCATGAGGACGCGGGAGGTCTTCGAGGGTAGGCGCGAGACCGTCGGAGCCTGCGCGGTTGACTCCGAAGGACGCGTCGCGGCTGCGACTTCTACTGGCGGGATCCCACGGAAGCTGGCCGGCAGGGTGGGGGACTCCCCTTTGATAGGCAGCGGCGCCTACGCGGACGGCAGAGTCGGCGCCGCGTCGGCCACTGGCTGGGGGGAGAAGATAATGGCGGTGCTCCTCTCGAAGTCGGCAATCGATCTCCTCAGGTCCAGCGGGAGCGCGATGGACGCCAGCGAATCCGCCGTGCAGATGATGAAGGAGAGGGTTGACGGGCTTGGTGGCCTGATAATGGTCGACGCCGAAGGGAGAATCGGATACAATCACAACACGCCCCGAATGGCTTTCGCGTTCATCGAGGGGCCGACCGGCCAGAGAAGAGTCGCTATATCTCTATGAGTCTCAGTCAGCCAGTATCGTGTCCTCGTCGACCTCGCCAGGCGGGCCGAATAGCTCGTGCGTGATCTCCCTCACGAGCCCGTCGTGTTCTCGGCGTGATATCCTCAACATCTTCCTGAGCTTGTCAAGTATATGCACTTCCGGGCCGTCGAGATGGCCGTCCGTGAGGGCTATCTCCAACACGCCGCCGTATATCCTGAGGAAGCCCATATGGTCTTCCGCCAGCTTCTTAAGTATCTCGCACTCCAGGCACCGGTGCTGCTCCTCCGAGATCTTCAGTATAGTCCGCAGCTCCTCGATCAGGAACCTCTCGGTGGAGGTGACCTTCCCGTCCCTCCACGCGGTCACGAGGGCGCGCCGATAGGCCTCCGTCGCCTCGTCCTTCTTCTGCAGGTCGTCGATCCGTTCGGATTCGATCGCCTCGAGGGACTCCATCTTGAGCTCGCCCCTCTTCAGCGCTTCGGTGACTATGTCACAGTATGTTATGTGGACGGATGTCGCCTCGTCTATGTCGGATACCTTCATCTCGACGACCGTCTCGCCCTTCAGCACCTGCACCACGGTCGCCCCGACCCCGTCCCTTATCTCGGTCGCCTTGGAGAATCCTGACCCGGACAGGTAGTAGCCGTTCATCCGCTGCTTCATGCCCTTTATGTGGGCCTTTCTCTGGACCACGAGCCCGTCCGCGATGAGGTCCTTCAGGTACTGTGGCAGGTGCTTCCTCTGTATCCCGGTCGCCTCGGCTATGGATTCCTGGGTGAGGTCCGAAGGAAGTTCGTAGCGGTCCTCCATCCTCTGGTAGTCCGTGAGGTAGAGCAGTATCCTGTCCTTGCTCGTCAACGATGCTAGTTTCCCGACTCCCACACGGCTGGAATGCTCTTAGGGATATTTCTAATTCTCTCAGCTAGAGAGTGCCCGCGCTCGCGAAAGAGATAAGTCGTGAGTACGTGATGCTTGTCGCTGACATGATACAGCGCAAGGCGGTCGTCTTCCTGTTTCTGGTGATAATCGCGGCGTTCGTAGCGATAGCGATAATGCTCGCCTTGACGGGGTAGGCCGGGCTACCGTGCGGGCTCTACGGAATTCAGAGTCGCTTGGCTGTTTTCGTAACGCAGCTCATTTACATTATTGCGCATTTATATTCTATGCAATATATAAGATAAATTATACAAACTCTGTTATGTACATTTGTGGCCAGCAATGACCGCCGAGACGCTGACTCCGGCAGAAAACGGAGAGGTCAAGAATCAAACATGAGTTATTATAATAATCATGAAATCTACCCGAACGGTACCGCCAAAAGCGTCTTATACATCATAGCATTAAGAGTAGAATCGATCGCAATGAACGCGCTGAGGATTCGTGCGAAGGGTTCTTCCCCGATCGATCCGGGGTCAGCGCGAGCTCGCGATTGAGTATCTAGCGAATTTCGCCTCAAACGCGGAAGACGCTAGAGCTTCAGTTTTGAGGAGGTGTAATGAGTGAGACCGAGTAGGATATACCACGCAACAAGGCAAATCCAGCTGGAAAACGCTCTCCAGGGCGTTCCGATGAGTAAGCGGACAGCCCTGAGAAGCCACGTGATCGGCAGACGAAGGATCTAATCCCTTTGGATCGAGGGGGGATTGACTAACATCGTCGGCCACCTTAGACTCCAGCACCCGGGTTTCCCGGGTTAAAACCCTTTCAATCATCTGTTTTTGGTGCCTGGCCTGCTCAAACTGAGCACTTTCCCGTCCAAGAAGGAGGAACGTGCCCCCCCCGGCCACGCCGCTCCAGCACGAGATGCTAATTTATATTACCCATTGCGATTCAGGAGCGGTGGGATACTTGGTCAAGGCCTACTGTGTAAAGTGCAAGAAGTCTGTCGAGATGAAGGACGCGAAGAAGGTCAAGCTGAAGAATGGGAAGCCTGCCACGAAGGGCTCGTGCCCGAAGTGCGGCACAAAGGTCTTCAGAATCGGCGGATAAGCGGAAAACGCCTTTGAAACCCGTGTGGGAGAGATTTCCGTTCCCACGAAGGAGACGCCAGGGAACGGGACTCTCAGCCCCCTCCTCTCGCTACCTGTATCTTCGCAGGTACGCCCCTCTTTCTGACAATGCAGCGATCGCCCTTATGCTCCTGTGTATGGTGGGGTAAGCCACCAGGCCTCTTACAGAGAGGTCACGTATCACCGCGGACTGATTCCTCGCGAACAGGCTTATCACGATCTGAGGACCGGGAGAGCCCGAGTGCCTGCTGGCTACGTCCAACAAGGAATCGGTCACGCTGGGAGGTTGAAGTTCCAGCGACATCATTATCGAATCAACACCTGGATCGGCCTTGAGTATCCCCAGTACCCGGTCGTACATGTCGTCGGATACCTCGGCCGTCAAGTCGACCGGGTTCTGCGCGGAGGAGAAGCCTGGGATTACCCCCTGGAGAGCCGTCCGCGAGTTTTCGCTCAGCACGGCCATCCGCAGGTCCCAGCCTCGGGTCGTGGACTCGACGAGGTCAGAGGCTATGACGCCGAACCCGCCAGCACTCGCGACCACGCAGACTCGGTCTCCGGGAACATGGTCGATCACCGAAAGGGCTCTCGCGACGTCCAAGAGCTCCTCCTCGTCGCGGACGCGCACGACCCCTGCCTGACGGAGGGCCCCGTCGACCACGAAGTCAGAAGCCGAGGCAATCGCACCCGTGTGGGATGCCGCGGCCCTGGACCCGGCCGGGGTGGCGCCAGCCTTCAGCATGACGACGGGCTTATCGACAGTGATTCTGCGGACCGCCTCGAGGAACGAGGGGCCGTCGGAGAATGACTCAAGATAGAGAGCTATGCATCTGGTCTTTGCGTCGGCCGCGAAGTGACGTATGATGTCCGTCTCGTCTATGTCGGCCTTGTTACCCAGGCACACACAGGCGGAGATTCCCACGCCCGATGCCTCGGCCTTCTCAAGGCACGAGACCGCGACTGCTCCGCTCTGGGAGACGATGGCTATCGAGCCTTCGCCGGGCCGAGGACTCCGGTCAGTCGATATGATGAAGGTGTCCAGGCCTAGCCCGGGTATCATCAGGCCCATCGTGTTGGGTCCGAGGAGCCGCGTGTTCGACCCTCTCAAGGCAGCGACAAGGGACTCCTGAAGAGAACGGCCTTCCTGGCCCGATTCGCCGAAGCCCGAGGAGGTGACTATCACCGCGCCCACTCCCGCGTCCACGGCCTCGCGGACGACCTCGACGGTCTGCCCGGCGGGGAGTACGATGAGCGCGAGATCGATGGGACCCGGGACATCCTTCAGTGAGGGATAGCATCTCAACCCCAGTATCTCGGTCTCGTGTGGGTTGATCGGGTAGATGGCGAAGTCCCCGGAGAGGAGGTTCGAGAGAACGACATGCCCGATCTTCCCCGGTTTCGCCGAAGCTCCCACGACCGCGATGGATCTCGGAGTGAGAAGCCGCCTGAGGTCCTCGGTCATCCTCGAGTCATTGTCTTCGGGCTGTATTTTACTATTCTCCCGACGCGACAAAACGGCCTTCCGCTGGCCAAGCGCCGTGAGCTCGCCGGGAATGTACTTATATCGTGTCATTCATTCTCAATGTTAACCATATCCGGGTCGGGGGGAGGTCACATGGAGCTTAGGGACATCATCAGTGGCTCGCAGCCGGTGAGAATTCCGCCAGACGCTACCGTTGCGGACGCATTGGTCGCGATGGCGGAGAACAAGACGGACTACGTTATCGTGGACAGGACCGGGATCGACGACGCGTACGGCATGATAACGCGCTGGGACATCGTGGTGGGGCCGATAGCCAACGGTAGCGACCTGACCGAGGCGCCTGCGCTGTCTTGCGCGAGAAAGCCTGTCGTTGTCATGAACAACCTCGACCTCGACGTACGATGGGTAGCCCGCAAGATGGCCAACGAGGGTGTGTCGAAGGTCATGGTTTTCGACCGCGAGAACTTCCAGGGGTCGGTATCGGACATCGACGTGGTCAAGGCCGTGGCGGCTAAGGGAGTCAAGAAGCACGCGAAGGAGGCGAGGGAATGAAGATAGACGGGCTCACGCTGAGAGACGTCGTCAAGACCTTCGAGCTCCCTACGATATCGTCTGACGCCACTGTCATGGAGGCCGCCAGGACGATGGTAGAGAAGAACTGCTACACACTCCTCGTTCCGAGGAAGGGTCGCAGCGACGCCCATGGCGTGATCACCAAGAGGGACGTTCTCGCAAAGGTGATCGCCGAGGGCAAGGACCCGGACAAGGTCAAGGTCAAAGAGTGCATGTCCAAGCCACTGGTCCTCCTGACCAATCTCTCCCTCGACCTGAGGTGGGTCGCGAAGGCGATGGCGAATTCGCGGGTCNNGCGACGATCGCGGTGTTCGACAAGGGTGACTTCTACGGATATGTCACTGAGTCCTGCGTGATGGACGGCATATACCACGCCATGAGACGGGCCAAGCTCGAAGAGGGCGTGGAGTTCGTTTCGTGCTGAGCGCATCGTTCCGCGGGAGGTGAACTCATCATGGAAAGTGCAAACGACAAGAGTGACTCGAAGAAGGGTGTCATGGTATTCCTCTGCGGCTGCAGGGGCGAGATATCCAGACACATCGACCTCGAATCGATCGCGGAGGAGCTGAAGCGGGACCCGGACATCATGGACGTCGTGGTCCACGAGGCGCTCTGCTCGAAGGAAGGGCAGAAGTTCCTCCGGGACGAGTACTCGAAGAAGGGATTCGAGAGAGTGGCGGTCGCGGCGTGCTCACCGAACATACAAGGGCTGATAGTGAGCCGGTCGCTGGAGAGCGAAGGACTGAACCGGTACCTCTTCGAGCAGGTGAACATCAGGGAACAG
>DUGQ01000242.1:0-2103 GCA_013331315.1 Thermoplasmata archaeon | reverse complement strand
GGCGGCATCGCCGGCATGCAGGCGGCCCTCGACATCGCGGGCGCGGGATTCAAGGTCTATCTTGTCGAGAGGTCGGACGAGCTTGGCGGGCGCGCCTACAAGCTGAGCATGACATTTCCGACTCACAACTGCGGCATCTGCTGCATGCAGTACTGCAAGGAGTGCGTGTTCACCCCCAAGATCGAGGACGTCCTCCAGGACGACAACATCGAGGTGATGCTGAAGTCTGAGGTCGAGGAAATCTCAGGGGGCTTCGGCAGCCGTCACGTTAGGGTCAAGACCCCTGACGGTGAGAAGGAGTTCGATGTCGGCACGATCATCGTGGCGACAGGGACGAAGACCTTCGACCCGTCCAAGATACCTGAGCTCAGGTACGAGAACCCCGATGTGATAACGACCGTTGAGCTTGAGCAGCTCATCGTGGAACAGCGCGAGAAGGGCGGCGGGCTCAAGCGACCGTCTGACGGGAAGGTGCCGAAGACGGTGAACTTCCTTCAGTGTGTCGGCTCGAGGGACAAGGTCAAGGGGAACCTGCACTGCTCACTCGTATGTTGCACCTACGCGATCGGACAGGCGAGAGAGATCAAGAAACTCCTGCCCGAGACGGACGTGTACATCCACTACATAGACCTCAGGGGGCCGTACCGAGGCTTCGAGGAGTTCTACGATCAGGCGAAAGAGGAGGGTATCCAGTTCGTCCGGGGCAGAGTGTCGGAGATAGTGGACGACAGGGGCAAGCTGTTCGTGAGGGCGCTTGACACGGACTCCGACACGCTTCTGAACATACCATCGGACCTCGTCGTCCTCGCGGTGGGACAGGAGCCAGCGGAAGGCAGTGAGAAGATATCGAAGATGCTGCACATCCAGACCGACATCGACCGGTTCATGAAGGACATCAACCCGATGTTCCCGTCTGAGTTCAGGCGGGGGGTGTACGTCGCGGGGACGGCCCAGGGCCCGAAAGGCATCAGGTACTCCATTGAGGACGCCAAGGCCGCCGCCGCCAGCGCAATCGACCTGATGAAGAAGGGGAAGATACCGTTCCCACGCATAGTGGCGTTCGTGGACGAGGAGCGGTGCCGCGGCTGCGGGAGATGCGAGGAGACCTGCGAGTACGAGGCCATAAGGTTGGTGGATGTCCCGGAGAAGGGCGTGAAGGTCTCGAGGGTGGACGAGATCGTGTGCGAAGGGTGCGGCGCCTGCGCGGCAACCTGCTGCAACAAGGCGATCACGATAAACAACTTCAAGCGGGAGCAGGTGGAGGCGCAGATCAGGGCGATACTCGAGGAGGTGGACGCCGGTGGCTGAGAAGAAGGGTGACGCGTTCGAGCCCGAGATAATCGCGTTCACGTGCACGTGGTGCGGATATCCCTCCGCGAACCTCGCAGGCGTCAACAAGATAGAGTACCCGGCCAACGTGAAGATCATACGCGTGATGTGCAGCGGGAGCGTCGAACCGAGCATCATCATGGACGCGTTCGAGCACGGCGCTCACGGGGTCATAGTGATAGGCTGCCTGATGGACAACTGTCATTATGTCACCGGGAACAAGAAGGCCCAGGAGAGGATCGACGCCCTGAAGGAACTGTTCGACCTCCTGGGACTCGGCTCCGGAAGGCTCAGGACCGAGTGGATCAACGCCTCAGAACGTACGAAGTTCGCGAAGGCCGTGAACGAGTTCGTCGAGGAGGTTCGGGAGCTCGGCCCGATATCGATCGAGAAGAGGAAGGAGCTGAAGCCGAGGACTCATGACGAGACGAAAGAAGAGGTCAAGCAGCTCATCGAGGACACGGGGGCGTTCGACTGCGTCGAGTGCGGGAAATGCACCACGGTCTGCCCCATCGCCTCGTTCGACCCCAACTTCGCCCCGAGAACGATAGTCCTGCGAGCGATGGAGGGATTAGTCGAGAACATCGCCAATGACAGGGACATATGGACCTGCATCGCGTGCGAGCAATGCAACGCGATGTGCCCCTACAAGGTGGACTACTCGGGTTTCATAAGGGGCATGAGAGAGGAGGCCGTCAGGTACGGCTCCGCCCCCCTGTGCTCGCAGGGCGGGCTGATCCACTCCGTCCAGAGGATGATGGCGAACACGGACCT
>DUGQ01000121.1 GCA_013331315.1 Thermoplasmata archaeon | reverse complement strand
CGTGCAGACGGTGAAGTAGAACGAATCGACCCAGCTCCACCCCTCCAGGTACTTGTAGACGACCGTTCCGACGGCGATCAGCGAGAGCAGTGTCGAGAACACGGCGGCGAGTTGAGCGTTCAGCCCGAACAGTCCTTGCCATTTCAGCTTCATGCCCCTGTATTGACCTGCGATATCAATTAGCCTCGCAGATGATGTTGGGTCGTCNNGCATTGCACTTTTTCCTGCGAGTGCTCTCTCGGATCTGCGGAGTCTTTCTCGCGTCCTCCACAGCCTGTCAACGTACGGTATTCCGCTTCAGATTTCTCTTCGGAAATTCCGCTTAGAATCACAGTAGAATTCCTGCGGAAAATGCATCATTCCGGTTGCGTATTGATGACAATATAGCTCAGAGGTATACTTGTAATTGTATGTCGAGTAGCAACGCTACTATTATTGTATCATGATAAACAGCATGGTGCGCGAATGAAAGGAGCATGCGCCATGGCATCACGACTGTGGTGCACGATCAGGAATATTATATGCATATATTGTTATTTTGTGTGCTATAGATGTCTGGCTCTGTTGATTTCATGCACGTTCATATCTCTGAGCTCGACTCGGCGGTCGCGCTCCCCGAAGCACTATTCCACAGGGACGTCGAGCTCTGCCGAACCACTAATCGAGTAATCGTGCGGCTCGGATGCTTGCCATGCGATAACATGTCACGCCGTCTGCCGTCGTCCGACGGAAATATACTAAGAAAGTCGAAAAGAGTAGCATGACATGGTAGCTACGATACAATAATAGTAAACAGCTAAAAACAGCGTCTGCTGTTGCCCCTATAAGGGGCAAGGGGCGGATCTTAATCACGGATTGGTGTTTTTCGCCAACTTCCCCCTGAGGATTTGCGAAGATTCCAGGGTGCCGTGCTATTTTGTAGCATGATTCAAGTGGCCTAAGCATGCTGGACGAGGGTGCTCCTGAGGGTGGTTTGGGGAAAACGGCAACAAATCGGGCATTTGTTGACGCTTTCGATAGGGTACTCGAGGGGGTGCATGCTCGCTAGGGCGGATTTCGCGGCAAATGCGACATTTTTATATACGCACAATCCGATTGATTGTCGGACAATCGTCCGAAACCCTTCGGGATGGGATCTACCATGAGAAAGTATCTCAAGGAGAGTGAGCTAAAGACTCTGCTCGAGGCTCCGAGGAGGATGAGGGATCGGCTCATCATCAAACTGTTGTATGAGACAGGGATGAGGGTGGGCGAGCTTTCCTCATTGACAATTGGTGACGTGGACCTCGAGTCGGGGGAAATCACGATTCAGCATGCGAAGAGGCACAGGGAGGGGCGCAAGGTGCCTATAGTCAACTCATGGACTCGGACCATGCTACGTGATTACGTGGGCACGCGGAAGAACAGGAAGGACCCGCTGTTCGTGTCGAACAAGCGCGGTCCCCTGTCCAGACGCCAGATTGAACGCCTCATCAGCAACTACGGCTCTGATATAGGTCTGGACAAAGACAAATGCCACCCGCACGTGTTGCGTCACACGCACGCTGTCCACGCTCTCAAATCTGGCATCGACCTGAGGACGCTTCAGCAGAATCTGGGTCACTCCAGTATCGAAGTCACGGCGATCTACCTCACCATGGACATAGACGATCGGAAGGAAGAGTACTCGAAACATCCTCTGCCTGGAATGGAGCCGGACGAGCATTCGGAGGAAGCGCGAGAGTCTGCGCACGAAGGCGGCGAACTCTCTTCCAGTCACACTAGCTACTATGTGCTGTCCGGTGATGTTTAGGTCTCTACTAAACTATTTCCTCTCAAACATCTTATAGCGATATTTTGTTATCTGACTGCTATTTTGACGGTTTCGGGCTTCACGTGAGGGTGCATTTTCGACGGGCGGCGCGACAACCTATAATACAGTCTATCGATACTTGTCGCTGAGATGCACGAAGAATGGACTGAGAAGTACCGCCCAGGCTCCCTCTCAGACGTGGTGGGCAACGATAGCGCAGTCCGTTCTATGAAGCGATGGGCCGACGCCTGGGTCAAGGGGGTCCCCAAGCGAAAGGCTCTTGTCCTCCGCGGTGAGGCGGGAATCGGGAAGACGAGCGCCGCTCTCGCCCTGGCGAAGGATTACGGATGGGACGTCGTTGAGATGAACGCGTCCGATCACAGGAACGCTGAATCCATACGTCGTGTCGCGGGCATGGGAGCGGTGAGCCAGACGTTCACCGAGAACGGGGATTTCCTGACGACGGCCGATGGCAAGAGGAAACTGATAGTCCTGGATGAGGCCGACAACCTGTTCGGGCGTGAGGACTACGGTGGGGCGAGGGCGATCGTGGACACGATCCGGGAGACCAGCCAGCCGATGATCCTGATAGTCAACGATTACTACGCGCTCACACGCAAGGCCTCGGCCGTGAAATCGCTGGCCGAGAACGTCACCTTTCGCAGGCTCGACAGGCGCTCGATTGCGGATGTCCTCGACCGACTGTGCCAGGAAGAAGAAGTCGAGGTGAGCGGAGAGGTGCTGGAGAGAGTGGCAGAGAACGCAGGAGGCGATCTTCGAGGCGCCATAAACGACCTTCAGATGCTCGTCGAGGGCAGGGCGAGCGTCGGCTCGGAAGACCTCGGTGCTCTGGGGAAGAGGAACCAGGAGATCGAGCTCAACGCCTCGCTTGCCGACATGTTCGCGGCCACTACCGCCAAGGATGCCAGGAACGCCACGCTTGGCGTGGACAAGACCCCTGACGAACTCGTCATCTGGATAGACGAGAACATCCCCCTCGAGTTCCGGTCCTCACACGAGCTCGCGGACGCCTTTGACGCCCTGTCGAGATCGGACATCTATCTCAGACGGACTCGTTCACTCCAGCACTACGGTTTGTGGGGCTACGCCAAGGAGATGATGACTTCCGGTGTCGCGCTGTCCAGGAAGGGGTCTCGCAGGCATCAGCCGCGCTACAACTTCCCGGGATACCTGATCGCGATGTCGAGGTCGAAGAGTTCCAGGGCCGCAAAGGCGTCGCTGTGCTCGAAGCTGGCGCCCCTATTCCACACGTCATCCAAGCAGGTGGGCCACTCGGTGGTTCCGTTCCTGAGGGCGCTGGCTCGACGCGACAAGGAGGTCCTGGTGAGCCTGGGAGTCGAGGCGGATCTNNACGGAGGCCGTGTCCGAGATCCGACGCCTGAAGACTGGTGAGGACGACGCCGGTGAGGTGCGGAAGAAGAAGCCGAAAGGACGCCGTCGCGGAAGCCTGGCTGATTTCTGAGGTGTCGCGATGAGTACTGATGACGGCACCATCGAGCAGCTCGAGAAGCAGCAGTACCGGATCGTCGGGGGAACCGGGGCCGTGAAGCTCTGCCACTGGATGCGACAGAAGCTGATCCATGCGAGAGCCTGTTACAAGGAGGAGTTCTACGGGATCGACTGTCACCGCTGCCTTCAGATGACTCCTTCAGTCAACATCTGCAACTTCAGATGCCTGTTCTGCTGGCGCTACCACGGCATGAAGGGGTTCGAGGGGTTGGACTACCCAACGCCCGAGGAACTGCTGGACGGGTGTGTGCGAGAACAACGTTTCCTGGTGTCTGGGTTCAAGGGCGACACGAGGTGCGACCCCGGGATGTGGGAGGAGGCGAGAACACCCAACCAGGTCGCGATATCCCTCTCCGGGGAGCCTGCGCTGTATCCGCACCTGGGAGACTTCATCGAACTCTGCAAACGTCGGGGCATGACGACCTTCCTTGTCACCAACGGGTCGGTCCCGAAGGCCATCGAGTCGCTCGACACGCTCCCGACCCAGCTATACGTGACCGTCGCCGCACCGAACAGGGAGATCTTCGACCGGCTGTGCGTGCCCCAGAGTCCCAACGCGTGGGACAATCTCATGAAGACCCTCGAGCTGCTGCCGTCGCTCGACACTCGCACGGTGATAAGGCACACGCTCGTGGACGGCTGGAACCTCGGATGGGAGGACGAGTACGCGAAGCTGGACACGATCGGGGACCCGACTTTCGTGGAGCCGAAGGGCTACGTGTTCGTCGGTGACTCCAGGACGAGGATGAGGATGGACAACATGCCCTCCCACGCCTCGGTCAAGGAGTTCTCGGAGAGGCTCGCCTCGCGGATCTCCATGGAGATTCTGCGCGACCGAGAGGACAGCCGTGTGGTCCTACTCGGCAGGCCTGGGTCGAAGCTGAGCGTGAGATAGAATCAGTGCTCACTTGAGCCGTATGGTCTCGAGGTTCATGGGGGCGCGGGTCTCGATCCCGAACTTCTTGTACAGCGTGCTCGCGAGGTCGGAGCACTTGTGCTCCTCACCGTGGCCGATTATGACTCTCTCCGGCCTCGGCTCCAGCGTGCTGACGTAGTTGACCAGCTGCCGCCTGTCAGAGTGGCCAGAGAAGCCGTCGACCGTCTCCGTGTCCATCTTCATGTGCAGCGTCAGGTGCTTGCCCTTCTCGTTGAGCGTGATGTCGCTCCAGCCCTTCTGGATCTTCCGCCCCATCGTCCCCTCGGCCTGGAAACCGACGAAGACTATGGTGCTGTTGGGGTCGTCGCACCAGGACTTGAAGTACTCCATGACCGGCCCGCCACTCATCATACCGCTGGTGGCGAGGACTATGCATGGCTCCGGGTCGTTGCAGATGCGTTCCCTCATATCTGGGCTGTCAACGCGCTTGAACACCTCGGACAGGAACGGGTTCTCTCCCATCTGGAATATCTGCGTCCTGAGCTGGCTGTTGAGGTACTCCGGGTAGGCGGTGTGTATGGCCGTGGCCTCCCAGATCATCCCGTCGAGGTAGATGGGCACCGTGTGTATCTGGTGGTTGCGCATCTGCTCCTCCAGGACCAGCATGACCTCCTGTGACCTCCCGACCGCGAAGACTGGCACGAGGACCTTGCCGCCGCGGCCAAGAGTCGTCCTGACGATCTCCTTCATCTGGTTCGCCGCCTCCTGCCGGCTGGGCTGCATGTCATGATACCCGCCATAGGTGGACTCTATCACGAGCGTCTCGAGCCTGGGGAACTTGTTGACGGACGCGTTGAACAGCCAGGACTTCTCGAACTTGATGTCCCCGGAGAAGGCGATGTTGTAGAGCCCGTCGCCCACGTGGAAGTGCGCGATCGAGGAGCCGAGGATGTGCCCAGCGTTCTGGAGCGTCAGTCTCACGTCGGGCGAGATGTCCGTCGTCTCGCCGTACTTGAGG
>DUGQ01000177.1 GCA_013331315.1 Thermoplasmata archaeon | reverse complement strand
AGGCTGCTCGTGGTCAACGACACGCTCTACACCGCTGGCACGCTGTCTTCGTTCTCATTGACTCTCGGGGCGGGTTCGGTGATCAACACCACATCCGTACCGTACTCGTACTCATGCACATACTCGTCAGTCGACGAGATAGACGTCGGCGCTGACGACTACACGGCGACGCTCTACGCCGCCTATGACACCCCATCGGCCAACAGGACATTCTCCGTCGAGCTGCCCGCGGGCTACGAGCTCGTGGACAACAGCAGCGGAGTGACCGGGTCGCATGTGGCTGTCACGGGCTACGAGACGTTCGTGGTCGATCCCGAGGAGTACATCGGGGGCCCGGAGGCCGTTTCGCTAGCGTTCGAGAAGTACGAGACCCCGTCAGCCGGGGCGGGCATGGAGGTCGAGGAAGGCCTCGTGTACGCCGTGACCGACGACGGGGGCAACGTGACGAAGTACATCGTCAGGGTGGACGCCGAGGTCAACTTCACGGCGATGGACTCGCTCGACCCCAACGGCAACCCCTTGCTGTACACATGGGACTTCGACGACGGCTCCGCGGCGGAGACTACGTCCGAGGTGACCGTCACCCACAACTACACCACCGCGTCCGCGGGCCGGACAGTCAACCTGACCGTCACGGACGCCGTCGGCCTGGTCAACTGGACCGAGATCGAGGTCGTCTGCGACAACAGGGACCCCGTCCCGGTCGTGACCGTCAAGGAGAGGGATATCAACGAGACGACGGACGCCTACGAGATAGACCAGGGCGAGGCGATATGGTTCAACGCGACCTACTCCTCGGACGACGCGGTGACCGCCGACGACGGCTTGGGGGTCTTGGACTTCTTCGAGTTCTACTACGGCGACGGGAACGAGTCGGGACGGATGCAGTGGGAGGACGACGAGAAGAACGTCTCCCACGCCTTCGCCGAGGCGGGCACATACGAGGTCGTGCTCAACGTGACGGACGTGGTCGGTCACTGGAAGAACACGACCGTGACCGTCAGGGTGAACGACTCTGACGCCCCGACCGTCTCGTTCCTGGTGAAGAACGAAACGTATGGCTCGACCCTGATCGAGAACGAGACGATTGTGCTCGACGCGAACGCGACAGTCGACAACCTCGACGACAAGGAGGACATGTACTTCTCGTGGGACTTCGGCGACGGCATGGGCGAGGATTCGTGGCTGAACGGGACTGGCCTGTGGAACGTGACGCACGTGTACCAGAAGGTCGGCACCTTCTCGGTCACGCTGAACGTCACCGACTCGTCGAACAACACCGGCATGATAAAGCGCTCGGTGAAGATCAACCCGAGCCCGCGTCCGAACGTCGTGGTCGACAGCGTGTACTACGAGCCCGCGGAGTTCACCGAGGGCGAGCAGGGCCTCATAATCGTCAACCTGACGAACAAGGGAAGCGCTGTGGCGTCGAACGTCGTGCTCAGATTCTACATCGTCGGCGAGGACAGCGACGAGCTCATAGATGCCTGGTCACAGCTCCTGAACAACTCACAGGTCGTCACGACGATCGAGGTCGGCGGAAAGGTGCAGGTCCGGTTCCCCTGGACCCCTGACTCGATGGGCACCTACAAGATCAAGGTGAACGTGACGAGCGAGAACCAGCTCGTGGTACAGTCGTACACCGTGAAGTCCGACAACCTGCTGGTCGTCAAGGAGGCCCCGTGGAAGCAGTGGGCCCTCTGGGGCGGCATACTGGCCGTGATCGTGCTGATCCCGGTCCTGCTGTACCTCAGGGGCCGCTGGTCCAAGCACGAGCGCAAGGGCCCCCGCAGGGAGCGGGACAAGGAGCGGGCCAAGACGCAGAAGCGCGAGATGAAGGAGCGCGCCAAGCTCGAGAAGCGCGAGAGGCGGGAGAAGGACCGGCTCGAGAAGCAGAGCAAGTCCGAGAAGCCGAAGGAATGAGCGTATCGCGGCTCCTTGCGAAGCCAAACCCCTTCTGGAAACCTCTTTACCGATGATTTTCGTATATACCTGCGTGAGCGAGCACGCGTGGCGTCTGGTCGACAGTGGACCCCTTCCAACGGCCGAGTCCGCGGCGGCCGACGAGGCCATCCTCGGGGCCCACGCGGAGGGGGTGGTCCCGGACACCCTACACTTCTACACGCGGTCGGAGCCGACCATATCCATAGGCTACTTCCAGAGGGTCTCCGAAGCCGTCGACCTGGACGAGTGCGCCAGGCGGGGCGTGAGGCTCGTCAGGAGGCGCTCCGGCGGCAGCACGATCTTCACCGATTCCGGGCAGATGATATACGCCGTGGTGATGCCGGCCTCCGCGATAGGCTCGGGTGAGGCGTCCTTCGGGGCGGTCTGTGGGCCCATCGCCAGAGCCCTCGGCAGGTTCGGCGCGGACGCCCGTCACAGGCCGGTCAACGACATCGAGATCGGTGGTAGGAAGGTGTCAGGGTCGGCCCAGTTAAGGAGCCGGGGCTCGGTGCTTCAGCACGGGACCGTGCTCATAGACACTGACATAGAGGCTATGGACGCGGTCCTGAAGGGCGGCTCGGTCCGCCCGTCCGAGCGCATAACGGACCTCGCGGCCGTTCTGGACGACCCGCCAAGCATGGACGAGGTCAAGGCGGCGGTGACGGACGAGATCGCCCGGTCGTTCGGGATCTCGTTCGAGAAAGGGAGTCTGACAGAGATCGAGAGGCACAGGATCGCGGAGCTCGTGAGCTCTCGCTACGGGAGCGACGATTGGAACCGCAGGATCTGATCACATCTCCTCTGGCGCCTCGAGGCCCAGGCAGTTGAGCGCGTTCCCCAAGGCCCACTTGGCTGACTCCACAAGCGCGAGCCGGGCCTCCAGGGTCTCCCCCTCCGCCTTCAGGACGGGGACGTACCTGTAGAACTGGTTGAACTGTGAGGCCAACTCCTGTGCGTACGAGGCGAGTGGATGCGCCCTCCGCCCTTCGGCGCACTGCTCGACGACGCTCGGCAGCATCGCGACCAACTTGAGCAGCTGCTGCTCGTGATAGGTCGTCAGCTTCGTGGCCGCGGAAGCGGCCGATGAGGCCGTCGCCGTCCTTCCAGCCTTCCTCAGGATGGAGCACGCCCTCGCGTGGGCGTACTGGACGAACGGGGCGCTGCTGCCCTCGAAGTTGAGTGCCTCCTCCCACTTGAACACTATCTGCTTCTCCGCCTGTATCCGGGCGATGTTGTACCTGAGCGCGCCCATGCCCACCACGCGCGCTATCTCGCGCATGCGCTCCTCCGATAGGTCGGTTCGACGCTTCTTGACCTCGTGGTACGCCCTCTCCTCCGCCTCTTCTATGAGATCGTCCAGGGTTACCACGGTCCCCTTCCTGGTCGACATGCGCCCCTCGGGGAGGGAGACGAACGCGTAGAAGACCGTCTCCGGCTTCCTGTCGGAGCCTATTATGGCAAGGGCCGCGGCGAGCTGCTGCATGCCGAGCTTCTGATCCTCGCCGAGTATGTTGATGGCGACATCGGAACGCGAGAACTTGTCGAGATGGTACGCCAGGTCCCTCGTGGTGTACAGCGAGGTCCCGTCCGACCTCGTGAAGACCCACTTGGTCTCCCGCCCCGAGATGCCGAACGATTCCAGCTCCAGGTAGCTCGCGCCCTCCTCCTCGTGGCAGTACTGTGACTCTTTCAGTTTCGAGATCACCTTGTCGACGCTCCCGTCCTCGACGAGCTTCGACTCCCAGGTGAACTGGTCGACGTCGATGTTGATGTGTCGGAGGCTGTCCAGCATTCCCTTCAGGACCAGCTCGCTCGTCTCGCGATTGAGCCTCACCGTCTCGGCGTCACCGTGCTCGAGCTTGTAGAGCAAGTCGTCTATCTCGGCGAGCACCTTCGGGTCGGCGTCGGCCCTCTCGTTCGCCCCCCTGTAATACGCGACGAACCTGTGGTCGTCCTTCTGGGTGGGGTCCGCAGTCTCCACCTCGAGGTTCTTCACGCCCCAGGTCATGGTCGCGACCTGCCTGCCGACGTCGTTGACGTAGAACTCAGTCGTGACGTCGTAGCCAGCCAGCCGCATGATCCTCGCGAGCGTGTCGCCGATGATCGGGTTCCTCGCCCTGCCTATGTGGATCGGCCCTGTCGGGTTGACGCTCGTGTGCTCGAGCAGGACCTTCTCGTCTCTCGGCTCCCCCGAGCCGTACCGCTCCTTCAACGAGAGCGCCTTCTCCAGGGTATCCCCCGCTAACCTGTCGAGTCTGACATGGAAGTTGACGTACCCGCCCTTCGCGTCCACCTTCTCGATCATCCCCGAAGGCTCGAGCACGGAGGCGATGTCCTCCGATATCGCGTTGGGCGCCTTTCTCAGTGTCTTCGCGAGTGGGAAGCACGGGAACGCGAGGTCCCCCATCCCCTCCGGCGGCCTCTCGAGTACGATCGTGGTGCCCTCTGCCCCCCGGTTCTTCAGGGCTGTTCGAAGGGCGTCCTCGACCTCGGACCTGAACGCGGTGAACGGGTCTCGCGCCGTCATCAGCTCACCTTGAACCTGAGTATTCCGGCGAGACCGCCGAAGGCCTTCAGGAGCATCTCACCCTCCTCGGATTCGCCGGATATGAACTGCACCGTGGTGCTGTTCGCGTCCGCCATCTTGTGGAAGTCCTCGACGAGGTCCACGACCCCTTCGACGGTCAACGGAGTGTCGCACTTGTCGCACTTCACTTCGCTGGGGGCCTCGGTCGAGTAGAGGTCCTTCGCGGCCCCGCACGAAGGGCACGACAAGTGGGACTTCCTCTTGCGAAGGTCCTCTGAGAGTATCAGCGTGTCCACGGCGCCTATCAGGAGCGCGTTGCTCACCTGCTCGTCCCCGTAGACCGCCAGGCCACCGTCAGGCTTGCGAATCTCCTCCAGGAGCCTCTGCATCAGGTCCTTCTCGCGCATCAGGTCGAGGCTGTGCAGGGTCTCCCGCGCTTTCTCGACGAGCTCCCTGAGGCCGTACTCGTCCGTGTACCCCGTGTCGAACGTGTCGATTATCTTCTGCTGCAGCTCGTAATGGAGGTACTCGCTCTTGACGAAGTACTCCTTGGTCGGGCCCGGCCCTCCGACGAGCACGCCCTTCATGTCCTTGTCCGCGAGGAACGCCTCGTTGACGACGTCCGCGACCTTCTTGTAGTACTCGTGCGCGGCTATCTCGATCAGCCGCTCGAACCTGCGGGCCGACTGCCCTCCCCTGCCGTGCTTGCTCGGGACCAGTGACTGCATGTTCTTGTACGGCACGATCCTCTTCCCCGTCAGCATACCTATCGTCGCCTCGGACCGGTCTATCACGATCAGCCCGTACTTGTCCTTCTTCTCGAGCATGTCATGCAGCGGCTCGATGAAGAATGCGGAGTCGCACCGGTACATGAACGTCTGGACAGGGTCCGGCGGCTCGAGCACGAACTGGACCATGCTCGTCTGGTCCGCCCCGACGGAGGTGTGTCCCACGAAGAACACGAGCCCGTTCTCGGGCGGCTGCTTGAAGTTCTTCAGTCGTGACAGGATCGAGGAGATCGCCGCCTGGACGTTCTTGCGCGTGCTAGCCGACTTGATGTTGGACGACTGCGAGTACTCGTTCCTCAGGTACGCGGCGACGTCCGATATCTGCCTAGTCGACGGAATGTAGAGTGATATGAGTTCCGTGCCCCGGCCCGAGAGCTTGTTCACTTCTTCGAGGCTCCTTCGGAACTCGTATTTCTGAAGGTCTGTCAGCTCTGTCATCTCAGAACCAGTCCGAAGCCTTTTGTACTGGTTAGAGCGTTCGTCATTATAAAGGTTGACTACAATGGACACAGTTGTTCTCTCTCTCGGCGGCTCTGTTCTCGTGAGGGATGAGGACAACACCAGCTACATCCGGGAACTCGCCGAGATGTTGCTCGAGGTCTCAGAGTCGGCCAAGCTTTTCGTCGTGACGGGCGGCGGTAGGATCGCGAGGTACTACATCCGTGAGGCACGCTCGTTCGGCGCCCCCGAGAGCTTCTTGGACGAGATGGGGATAGAGGTCACGCGCCTCAACGCGCGCCTGCTGATAGCGGCGCTCGGTGAGCACGCGAACCACATACCCCCCGTAGACTACAAGGAGGCGGTCCTCGCGGCGAAGCACAACAGGATCGTCGTCATGGGAGGCGTGAGCCCAGGCATAACGACCGACGCCGTCTCGTCCATTCTTGCCGAGCGCGTGCGTGCGGACAGGCTTGTCAACGCGACCTCGGTGGACCGGGTATATACTGCCGACCCCGCCAAGAACCCCGAG
>DUGQ01000165.1 GCA_013331315.1 Thermoplasmata archaeon | reverse complement strand
GCCGCCGCCATCGGTTGCGTGGACCTGGGACTGTACAGCGCAGGCCTTCCAGAGGATTTCAAGCACGCATAGTTTAAGTCTATCCCGCGCATCACAAGTACGGAAGCTGTCCCAATGACGGGTGAGATATCCAGGGCAATAGCGTCGACCGCCTACCAGACCTACGAGAAACGTCTCTTGAAGGAGGTACTAGTCAGGCCGGTTCCCCAGCACGTCGCGGTCATCATGGACGGCAACNNCACGAGAAGGGCAAGGAGAAGCTCGAGGAGATGATGGAGTGGTGCCTCGAGCTGGGCATAAGGTTCCTCACGGTGTACGCCTTCTCCACCGAGAACGTCGCCCGGGAGAAGGACGAGGTCAACGTCCTCATGAGGATGTTCTCCCAGAGCTTCAAGCGGCTGGCGGACGAAGAGCGCGTGCACAAGCACAGGATAAGGGTGCGTGTACTCGGCCAGAAGGAGACGCTCCCTGACGACGTCAGGGAGGCGATCGAATACGCGGAGAAGCGCACCGAGGGGTACGACCAGTACTTCTTCAATATCGCCGTCGGGTACGGCGGTCGCCAGGAGCTCCTGCAGGCGGTCAGGCGGGTCGCCGAGGAGGTCAAATGTGGCAGGCTCGAGGTCAATGACATCGACGAGCAGACAATCTACAGGTATCTGTACACTTCTGACCTGCCTGACCCCGACCTGATCCTCAGGACCTCGGGCGAGGAGCGGATATCGAACTTCCTCCTGTGGCAGCTGGCATACTCGGAGCTGTACTTCTCGGACGTGTACTGGCCCGGGTTCCGGAAGGTGGACTTTCTCAGGGCGGTCAGGTCCTACCAACTGAGGAAGCGCAGGTTCGGGGAATAGTGGGTTTTCGCCGCGATTGTCACCTTTTGGTGCACAACGTGGCACTCTGGCGTACGAAAAGTGTGCGTAACTTGTCCCTTTTTGTATGGATTCCGTTAGTTTGAAGTACTGTCCCCCTCTATCGGGTCCCGGGAACCTCATGACGATACCCTCCATCAGGGACCATCCCTGTGAGATATACGAGAGATGGAAGGGGCTGGATCTCAAGCTCCTCCCGATCGACAAGACCGACATCAGGATACTCTGCGAGCTCAGGGAGAACGCCAGGATGAGCAACTCCGAGATCGCCAAGAAGCTGGAGGTGACGGAGGCCACTGTCAGAAGGCGGATAAAGAACCTGATCGACAAGGGGATCATCCTGCGGTTCTCGATACACATCGACTACAGGCTGATTGAGAACACGGTCAAGGCGTACATACATGTCAAATCGCTCAGCGAGAAGCTCGACGAGGTCGTCGAGCACATCACGAACCACAACAGGGTCGTCGCGGTCTACCGCGTGACCGGGGAGTACGACCTTCTGGTCGTCGCCCTCTTCGTCGGCATGACTGAGCTGCAGGAGTTCATCGACTCGTTCCTGAAGATGGATGGAATAAAGGAGACCGACACTCAGATTGTCATGAGCGCCTACAAGGGCGTCCCATGGACGGGCATCTGAAGGATGGAAGCTAGAAAGGTGATCAGCAAGCTGAGGTCCATGGCCAATCCCCGGAATGTTGAGGGGATGGCCAGGTTCGGGATAAACACAGAGAACGCGCTTGGCATATCCGTCACGTCGCTTAGGAAGTACGCCAAGACCATCGGAACGGACCACGCCCTCGCCCTCGAGCTCTGGGATTCTGGTATTCACGAGGCGAGGATACTCGCCGCGATCGTCGACGACCCCTCGGAGGTGACCGAGGAGCAGATGGAGCACTGGGTGCGGGACTTCGATTCATGGGACGTCTGCGACCAGGCCTGCACCTCCCTGTTCGACCGGACGCCGTTCGCCTTCTCCAAGGCGGCCGAGTGGAGCCATCGCGAGGAGGAGTTCGTGAAGCGAGCCGGGTTCGCCATGATGGCGGGTCTTGCGGCGCATCACAAGTCCGCGCCCGACGAGATGTTCGTCGTGCTCTTGGAGCACGTGAAGAGGGAATCCACCGACGACCGCAAGTACGTCAAGAAGGCGGTGAACTGGGCTCTCAGAGGGATCGGCAAGAGGAACCTGCATCTGAACGCAATGGCCATAGAGGCCGCCGCGCAGATATCTGAGATCGACTCGAGGCCGGCGAGATGGATTGCCTCCGATGCCTTGCGCGAGCTCAGCAGCGAAGCCGTGAGGAAGCGTCTGGAGTCTAGGCTGCCTGGAGCGCGACCTGGACGACGTCCATCGTCTTGATGTTCAAGCCGGCTTTCTTGGCCCCGGCGTTCAGGTTGACCTGGCAGAACGGGCACGACGTAACGATGAGTTCCGCCCCGGCGTCCGCGGCTTCCTTGACTCTCTCGGCCGCGACGGTCTCCGCCATGTCGTTGAATGCGGACTTGAACCCGCCACCCGCGCCGCAGCACTTTGAGTCGTCGCGCTCGTGAGGCATGGTCACGAGCTCCAGCCCGGGAATGGCCTTGAGGATGTTCCTGGGGGCATCGTACACCTTCGCGTGCCTGCCAAGATGGCAGGGGTCGTGGTACGCAACCTTCTTCTTGAACTCCTTGGTGAACTTGAGCCGCCCGTCCTTGATCAGCTTGTCAAGGTACTCGGAGATGTGATACAGCTCGAACGAGGGCTTGCCGACCAAGTGCGGGTAGTCGTTCTTGATCGTGTTGAAGCATCCCGCGCACGCGCTTACCATGACCTTCCAGCCGTGCTTCTCCATCTCGCGGACGTTGTGGGGCGCGAGATCCTTCGCCACCGTGGCCTTCTGCCCCGTCCTGAGGAGCGGGGATCCGCAGCAGTACTCCTCCTCTCCAAGGATC